>JBKHWY010000071.1:0-13093 GCA_046566285.1 Gammaproteobacteria bacterium
CAACAACCTCGGCGTCTTCTTCATCCGCGACGCCATCAAGTTCCCGGACATGATCCATGCTTTCAAGCCCGACCCGGTCAGCAACCGCCAGGAACCCTGGCGCTTCTATGACTTCGTCTCGCAGACGCCGGAAGCGCTTCACATGGTCACCTGGGTCAAGAGCCCATGGGGCATCCCCGCCAATTACCGCGAAATGGAAGGCTCCGGGGTCAACACCTACAAGCTGGTCAACGCCGACGGCGAGGCCCATCTCGTCAAGTTCCACTTCCAGCCCAGGCAGGGCGTGCGCAACCTGACCGCCGCGCAGGCGGCCGAGATCCAGGCGCGCGACGTCGGCCATGCCACCGCCGACCTGTACGACGCCATCGAACGGGGCGACTATCCCGAGTGGGAATTCTGCGTGCAGCTCATGAGCGACGACGCTCATCCCGAGCTGGACTTCGACCCCCTGGACGACACCAAGCGCTGGCCGGAGGACCGTTTCCCGCTGCTGCCGGTGGGCCGCATCGTCCTGAACCGCAACCCGGAGAATGTGTTCGCGGAAACCGAGCAGGCTGCCTTCGGTACGGGCGTGCTGGTGGACGGCATCGACTTTTCCGACGACAAAATGCTGCAGGGGCGCACCCTGTCGTATTCCGACACCCAGCGCTACCGCGTCGGCCCCAACTACCTGCAGCTGCCCATCAACGCCCCGCAGGACGGCGCGCGCGCCCGCACCAACCAGCGCGACGGCCAGATGGCGTATTACGTCGACGGCGGCGGCGAGAACCCGCACATCAACTACGAGCCGAGCGGCCTGGGCGGTTTGCGCGAAGCCCCGCGTGCCGGCCGCGATCACCACCCATGGGTGGAAGGCCATGTCGGCCGCTTTGCCTCGACCCGGACAGCGGACGACTACAAGCAGGCGGGCGAACGCTACCGCACCTTCGAGGAGTGGGAGCGCGAAGAATTGATCGCCAACCTGGGCGCCGACCTCAAGCAGTGCCCGGAGCCGATCCAGCTGCGCATGGTCTGGCACTTCTGGCATTGCGACGAGGGCTACGGACGCCGGGTGGCGCAGGCGGCCGGCATCGACCTGGACCGGGCGAAGGCGCTGGGGCCACTACCGGGCAAGCCCGCCCCGCACCAGAACCGCGACGCGCCGGAGATCGGCGGCCAGCGCGAGCCGGCCACGTCGGAAGAGATGGCCGCACAATAATAATCAATATGCTAATCAATACGATATGGAAGGGAAACGCATGCAAGACAGCCATCAACAGTCCACCCGCCCGGCCATGGATGCCGACACGCTCGCCTTCCTGCAGGGGGTGTTCGAACTGGTACGCGCGGGCGACGCCGCGCGCCTGGCGCCCCTCCTGGACAAGGGCGTGCCGCCCAACCTGCGCAACACGCGCGGCGACAGCCTCCTGATGCTGGCCAGCTACCACGGCCACCTGGACGCCGCGCGCGTGCTGCTCGAGCATGGGGCCGATCCGGAACTGCAGAACGACATGGGCCAGACGCCCATCCTGGGCGCGGCCTACAAGGGCAATGTGCCGATGGTGCAGCTGTTGCTTGCGCACGGCGCGCATGTGGAAGGGATGGCGCCGGACGGCAAGACGGCGCTGATGATGGCCGCCATGTTCAACCGCGTGGAGATCGTGCAATTGCTGCTGGCGCACGGGGCCGACGTCCACGCGCGCCAGGCCAACGGCATGAATGCGCTCGACCTGGCGCGCGAGATGAGGGCGCAGGACACCCCGGCCTTGCTGGAGGCGGCCGGACTGTGAAGGATCAGGCGCGCGCGCCGTCCAGCGCCTCGTGCAGGTCGTAGCTCATCATGGCGAGGAACACCACCAGGCCGAGGTACATGACTGCATAGTTGACCCGTGCCTCGGTGGCCACCTGGTAGTAGCCTTCGGGCGCGTCGGTCTCGCCCGTCCAGGCCTTCTTCAGCTGCGGATAGGCCAGGATCGCCACCAGGATTAGCATCGGGCTGGGGCGGTAGAAGAACAGTGCCGCCAGCAGGGGCACGCCCAGCAGCCACACTTTCGGCGAGATGATCGCCGTGATGCGCCCGCCGTCGAGCGGGGAGATCGGGATCAGGTTGAACAGGTTCAGCATGCAGCCGGAGTAGGCCAGCGCCAGCAGCAGGTCGCTGCCGGTGCTGCGGGCGGCGAAATAGCAGGCCATGGCGCCCAGGGTGCCCGCCAGCGGACCGGCAAAGCCCACCCAGGCTTCCGTCTCCACGTCGTGCGGCATGTCCTTCATCTGGATCCATGCGCCGACAAAAGGGATGAAGGTGGGCGCGCCCACGTCCAGGCCGCGCTGGCGCGCCGCCAGGTAGTGGCCCATCTCGTGCACGAAAATCAGCAGCACGAAGCCGACCGCATAGCGCCAGCCGAATACCAGGCTGTACGCCAGCATCGACAGCAGCATCGTGCCGCTGGTGGTCAACAGCTTGCCCATCTTGCCGGCTGCCAGCAGCCATACGATCAGTTTGCCCATCGGTGTTTTATTGACTCGATTTATTTGCTGAGGTCGACCGGCGGAGCGGCGTTCTCTTCCTTCTTGCGGCCGACCAGCTTCCAGAAGAAGCTCACCAGGGCCGCGCCGGCCAGGAACAGGACCTTCTTGAAGGCCAGCAGCACGGCGAACAGCTTGCCGAACAGGCCCAGCTTGGCGGCGGCGCCACCGGCGATCAGGGCGGCGATGCCGTACTCGGCGACCTTGTCGGTGCTGCTGTTGAAGTCGGCGTAGCGGTTGCCATCGGTGAAGTCGGTGAACGCCGTCACTTTCTTCATTTCTTCCTTGACGCCGGCGATCTGGTCCATGCCCGCGACCGCGTTCAGGATCAGCACGCCTTCACGGCCCAGCACGCGGATGTTGTAATTCAGGCTGTCTTCCTTGCTGCCCTCCGAATGCAGGTGCTGGGCCCAGTACAGCTTGTGCGTACCGGCGTCGTAACGGGGCGGCTCGGCCCAGCCCACCAGCGTCATGGCCGGATAGCCGGCCTTCTTGCGCTCGTCGTTGTGGCTGGCGGTGTTCTCCTGCATGTCCTTGAGCAGCTCGTCGTACTTGATGCTGCTGGCGTCGTCATCTTTGACGTGGCCATCCTTGTCGTACGTGATCACCACGCCCCAGCCTTCGGCCGACAGCGGGCTGACGTCGGCGGGGATGATCATGCCCAGGGTTTCGCCGCCCGGTGGGTTGCCCCAGCCTTCGGTCAAGAGGCGTGCGGAATCCTTCGGGTTCAGGTAGCGGAACGAGGCCGGCAGGTTCAAGGTGGCGATATTGCCCGGCAATGTCACGCGGCCCTGCTGAGGCTTGAACGACGCCATCAGCGCGGCGGCTTCATCCTGCTGGCTGGCGGCCGAGTCGGCTGCCGAGTCGGCTGCAAACGCCGGGGCACAGCCCAGGGCGAGGCTGATCAGCAGGGTCGATAGGGTACGTAACATGGCGGCGGCTCCCGTGGCGGCAAAATAAAGGCAACATTATAAAACCATTAATGCCCGTAAAAGTTGCGCCGCGAAAAATTTATTTGCACTCAGGCCTACGTTCAGCGCGGGGCGGCAAACACCTGGGTCCAGTAGACCCGCCCGGGATAGCGCTCCATGCGAACGGCGTAGGCCGCGCCCATTTCCGTGAAACCGGGGTGCATCACATTGACGCAATGGCCCGGACTGGCCAGCCAGCCGGCCACCGCTTCCTCCGGCGTCAGTTGCCCGACCGCGATGTTTTCGCCCACCACGCGCCAGTGGTAGCCGGCGCGCAGGGCGCGCTCCCCGGCCACCGATCCATCCCTGGCCTTGTGGGCAAAGTATTTGTTGGCCGCCATGTCGCTGCTGTGCGCCAGAGACGCCTGGCCCAGCGCATCGGACCACGTCACCGGCGGGGCGGGCGGGTAGTAGCGTTCGCCGCACACGCGCCCGCTCGCACGGGCCGCGTTCACACCGGCCAGGATGGCCTGGCCCGCATCCGGCCAGGGCGCCAGCTGCAGCGGCGCCACCGGCTGGCCCAGCACGATCTGCCACTCTTGGCCGTGGCGGGCCACGCCGATGGCGCTGAACTCGGGGTTGAGCAGAATGCGGCAATAGCGCTGGCGGATCGTGGCCATGGCCGCCTTGGCGTCCTCGGCGCCGTTCACCGAAATCGCGTCGGCGTTCTCGGCGTGGTAGCCCAATTGTTCCAGTGCCGGTTCCAGCAGGGTGCCGGTGCGGATGCGCAGGCTGGACAGGGCAGGGTGGGGCGTCAGCGGCGAAGCCGGGCCGGCGCGCCCGTCGCAGGCCGGCGGCGCGGCGCGGTAGGCGTTGATCAGGCCGACGAGTTCGTCCGTGTCCTTGTTGGCCGCGGCGGTGGCATACACCGCCGGGCTGGCCAGCGCGAGCGCAAGGGCGCTCGCCAGCATGGATGGTCCAAAACGCAAAACGAAATCTCCCACAAGGTGTCTTGCGCAGAAGATGGGGGCGGGTCCGGGGAAATTCGACCGGCACCGGCCTCGGTGCATCACCCTTCGCTGCGGGTACGGCGGTAATGCGGCAGGCCGTCGGCAACAGGCATCCACGGCAGCGCGCTGCCGGTGAAGGTATGGTCGCGCGGCGGCACGGCCTGCGGCGCGTCCAGGCTACAGATCGTCACATCGATTTCTTCAAGCGTGGTGTCGTCGGCAAAGGTCAGCTGGGTGCCGCAGCGCGCGCAAAAGCTGCGCGTGCCATGCGCGCTGGAACGGAACGACGTCGGCACGCCTAGGGTAAAGCGCAGGCTTGCACGCGCCACCGTTACCCACGCCACGCAGGGCGCGCCGGTGGTGCCCCGGCACATGCTGCAATGGCAGAGGGTTTCGTTGCGGACCTCATCCGGGATTTCATAGCGGATGTCGCCGCAATAGCATCGTCCGGTACGCATGGAGATCTTCTCCCGAATGAGGTGGGGGCCTCAACCCTGGCCCTGGATGGCGCGCAGGTTAACCTTGTTCTTCCGGTCGATCAGGGCGCGGAAGTTCGACAGCGAAGCCAGCTGCATGTAGATCGCCTGCAGGTAACCCAGCTTGTGCAGGCGGTCAATGGCGGCCGCGTCCAGGCCGGCCAGGCGTTCTTCGTGAATCGTGAAGAAGCCCACCAGGCGGTTCTGCGAGCCGTCGTCCAGGGTGATGTCGGCCACGAAAGGCTCCAGCAGGTCGTACTGCTTCAGCGTGTTGATGAAGCCGGCCATGCTTTCCACGCCCTGGTGGATGTCGAACAGCGTCTGGCTGACGTTGTTCAGGTAATCCGTGTTGCCGCCGTGCGGCAGGAACACCGCTTCGCCTTCGCTGGTGTTCACGCGCGGATGGTCCAGGTCGATGTGCACCAGCAGCTGGTCGCCATCGCGGCCGATCATGAAAGGCTGGCGCGCGATCGTCAGCGGCACGATCGGCACATCCCAGCCGGTGTCGTTCAGGAACAGGTTCTCTCCGTCCTGGAAGCCCAGCAGCGCCAGCGCTTCAAAGCCCGGCTCCGCTTCCGTCTGGTGGAACACGATCGGATAGTAGGCCTGCAGGCTGCGGAACTCGGCAGGGAAGGTGAACGCGTACATGACGCGGTCGCCAAACTGCTCTCCGTAACCGGTTTTGACGCGCAGGTCCTTGTGCTGGACGTTGTTGAGTAAAGCTGGCTGGGGCATGGTTGTCTCGGGTTTGAAATTGTTGAACGACGGTGAAAGGCTGCTGGACCGTGCACGGTCGATGCGCGGGTGCTGGGCAGCCCTGCCAGCATTTTACGGGTGCGCCGGGCCGGTTCGGCAAAAATATGCGTCGGCATGGTTGCGCACGGACCTTGTGCGGACCCGCGCCAGGTAGGCGGCGGGAACGTTTCCAACATGAGCCGGCATCGGGCGGTTGCCTTGTGCTGACGTAAGTCTAACCGAAAACCGTGCCCACACCGCAACAGTCTTTCCCGGCATCATTCTCTGAAATGACCCGTCGGGACCGACTGCTGGAACCACCGTGCGAAAAAAAGCCGCGGAACGAGTCCGCGGCCAAACGACCTAAGCATCGCCGGTGAGGCTCCAGCCGGCGATCCAGCGCTTAGGATGGTTCCTGAAAAGCTCGCTTAGAACTTGTAGCGTGCCGACAGCATGTAGCGCGGCCCGGCCTGGGTCACGTACAGCACTTCCGACTTGGTGCGGCCGTGCACCCGCGCGGTTTCGTCGGTCAGGTTGATGGCTTCGAACTGCAGGCTCAGCTTGTCGTTCAGCGCATAGCCCACCGACAGGTCGAGCTGGCCGTACGCTTCCACGTAGTTCGGATTCGGACCCGCGCCGTCGAAGGTCGAGGACAGGAATTCGTCGCGCCAGTTGTACGCGGCGCGCACGGTCCACTTGTCCTTCTCGTAGATGCCCACCAGGTTGGCCGAGTTCGACAGGCCGACCAGCGCGAACTGTTCGCCCACGCTGTGGTTGTCGTACTTCAGGCCTGACTTGACGTAGGTGACGTTGGACGAGATGCCGAAGCCGCTGTTGCCGAACATGTGCTGCAGGTTCACTTCCACGCCGTGCAGATCGGCCTTCTTCTGGTTCGAGAAGGTGGTGATCTCGAAGTCGGCGATCGGATCGTTCGGCTGGCCGACGATGGTGCCGGTGGCGTTGCCCGACGCATCGTCGGCGCCGCGCGTCACGCCCGGCTGGCCGGCCTTGTTGCGGAAGATGTAGTTGCGGATGCAGGTGGGGTCGGTGCCGCAGTTGCCTTTGCTGACCGCTTCATTCCAGTAAGCGCCGCCCACCGGGGTGTGCAGGTTGAACGGCTGCGCCACGATCTTCGACTGGCCGGCGTAGTTCTCCAGGTTCTTCTTGAAGAAGCCCACCGAGGCGAAGTTCTGGCTGCGGTAGTAGTACTCGAGCGACAGGTCGAGGTTCTTCGACTTGACTGGCAACAGGGCCGGATTGCCCTGGGTGCCGGTGCCGCCGTTCTGGCGCGCCAGCGTATTGAGCACCTGGCCGCCCTGGATCTGGTCATAGCGCGGCCGGCCGATGGTTTCGCCGTACGAGAAGCGCGCCTTGATGTCCTTGGTCAGCTCGATGTCCGAGTCGAAGTTCGGCAGCACGTGGTGGTATTTGCCGGTCAGCGTGGTGAAGCTCGGCGTGCCGAACGCCACCGGGTACTCGTTGTTGGACACCCACGAGATGCTCGTTGCGGTCGGCACCAGCGCGGTCGAGGTCACGTCGGTCTTTTCGTAGCGCAGGCCCAGCGAGGTGTGCACGGGCAGGCGGAAATCCCAGTCGTGGTTGACCTGTACATACAGGCTCTTGGATTTTTCCGTCACGCGCTGGTCGGTGTCGAAGGTGGACTTCGGCTTGTACAAATCGGGCTGGCCCGACACTTCGGCGGCGCGCGCACGCAGCTGCTCGAAGTCGAAGGTGTTGAACTTGGTGAACAGGGCGGGGCTGTCGCTGCCGTCGAGCTTATTGAAGTACTGGCGCAGCGATTCGGCATGGAACAGGCTGGCCGGGTAGTCGGACGGCTTGCCGACGCCGCCCCAGGTGTCGCGCTGCTGGGTCGAGAAGGCCGAGCGGTTCTTCACATCGGTGGCGGCCAGGCCGAATTTCAGGCTGGAGGCATCGGCGAATTCCCAGCTGCCGCGCACCTGGGCCTGCTGCACTTCGCCCTTCATGTAGCCGTTCTGGAACACCGAACCGGTGGCTTGCTGGGGCGCACGGCCGAAGTCGGCGCCTTCGATCGACAGCACCGGGAAATCCTTGCTGAAGTCGGCCGTGGTGGTGCCGCGCGAGAAGCTGGCGCTGCCCATGGTGGCGGCCGAGCCGTACGGGCTGTCGGCCTTGGATTCGGCCACCGACTTGTGCGCGTCCAGTTCCAGTTTCAGGTCGGCGCTCGCCTTCCATGCCAGGTTCAGGCCGAGCGCATTGTTGTCCGTCTTGGTGGCGAACTGGGCGCCGCCCATGGCGATGTCGCTGGTGGCCGGGTTGATGATTTCACTGTACATCAGCGGGCCGGCCACGGGGCCGTCGCTCCAGCTGCTGGCCGACGGGCCGAAGTTGAACCAGGCCGACAGTTCGGCGCGGCGGGTCTGGATCTTGTTTTGCGAGAAGTTGTAGTCCAGCGTGGCGGTCAGTTCCTTGAGGGGCTGGTACTGCAGCGTCAGGCCGGCATTGGTGCGCTGGCGGCGCACGCCGTTCATGTTGTAGTTCAGGTTTTGCGGCACCGAATAGACGTCACCCGGCTTCGGATGGTTGACGACGTTCTGCGAGCCGGCCGCGCCTTCGTTCGGGATGGTGCCCCAGTTGTTCTCGTCGCCGCGGAAGGGGCCGCGCCAGCCGCCCGGCACCGAGGCGGTGTTGAAGCCCAGGTTGCGTTCCTGGTAGCTGGCCGACAACGCCACGCCGATGGTGTTGTTGGCAAAGGTGTTGCTGTAGATGCCCGAGACTTCCGGCGTGAGCGAACGGGCATTGCCCTGCACGTCGGCGGGGAGGTTGTCGTTGGAGCTGTCGTACATGGCTTTCACGCCCACGCTGGCCTGCAGGCCGGGGCGCTGGAGCGGACGGGCGGTCATCACGTTGATGGTCGCGCCGATGCCGCCCGTCGGGGTTTCCGCGCGGCTGGACTTGTACACCTGGATCTGCGAGATCGCTTCGGAGGCCAGGTTGGCGAAATCGAAGGCGCGGCCGTTCAGGTCGCCCAGATTCGAGGTGGCCATCTGGCGGCCGTTGAGCAGCACCATGTTGAAGTCGGGACCGACGCCGCGCACGGTCACTTTCGAGCCTTCGCCGATCGAGCGGTCGATCGATACACCGGAAATGCGCTGCAGCGATTCAGCCAGGTTGGTGTCGGGGAACTTGCCGATATCGGCCGCCACGATGCCATCCACCACGCCTTCGGAATTGCGCTTGAGGTTCATCGACGAAATCAGGCTCTGACGCAGGCCGGTCACCACCACGGTCTGGACCTCGTCGCCGGCATTGGTCGGCGCAGCGCTGACCTGGGCGTGCGCCAGGGGAGCCAGGGCGGCGCAGGCGCTGGCTACAGCCAGGCTCATCATTCGTACTTGCAACTTCGGGTAATGCATTTCTCTCTCCTAGTGTGTGTATCCGCGCCGCCGCTGGGATGGCGCGCCTGACCGTGGCACTGCGTTCTTGTCGGCCGAAGCAATGCGCTCTTCGGCTCGTTTATTGGAAGTGGTTTGGAAGCGCTTCCAGACCCACTTCGCGGATGGTAGGTGTGGCAATATCGTTTGTCAAATGAATATTTTGCTGCCATGGCGAAACAGCAACAGGACCCCATCGCACAATTGGGAGCGCTTCCGATTTCGCTTGAAATAGAGTATGTGCGTCCTTGCGGCCCGGCACGCTGGCGTCAAGACAGGGCGGCCTGTGCTAGCGTCGGAAGTCCCTCAATGCTTGTTTCGAAGGAGAGACGCGATGGCTTACGTGGATGGGTTTGTCATACCGGTGCCGAAGCACAAGCTCGACGCCTACCGGGCCCTGGCCGAGAAGGCCGGGCCGATCTGGCGCGAATACGGGGCCTTGCGGTTATGCGAACCCGCTGTCCTCGTTAAGTGTGGCCTGCCGCAGGCAGTACATACTTAACGAGGACAGCGCCTTTGCGAATCCGTGGCCGACGATGTCAAGCCGGGCTTCCTGACCTCGTTCCCGCAGAGCGTGCAGCTGCGCGACGACGAAGTGGTGGTGTTCTCGTGGATCGAGTTCGCCTCGCGCGAAGCGCGCGACGCCATCAATGCCAAGGTGATGGCCGATCCGCGCCTGGCCGGCATCATGGAGTCCAGCGACCTGCCGTTCGACGGCAAACGCATGGTCTACGGCGGCTTCGAGCGCATGCTGGAATACTGAGCAGGTGAGGGCAGTGATGCCCTCCGTTCAATTTCAACTTTTGAAATCTGTTGTACCCGCTCAACGTTTTGTAACGATCAGGCGCCTTTTTGTCCACACAATTCCACCTGGGTTGTTAAGATGTGGAAAGAAATAATTCCATGTGGAATCACCTGGATCCCCTCCCCGTGACGCGAGTGTGGATCCTGCGCCCCTGATACCGGCGACGCCTTCCCTGTTTGACTTCGCTTGAAGCGACTCTGCTGCGCCCGTTCGCGCACGCCGTCGCTCGCTTTCGCCCGGACTTTTCAATGCCCCGTTATTTGAACCGCACGCCCGTCGCTTGCATGCTGGCGGCCGCCTTTTCCGTGTTTTCCGTTCCTGGCGCGGTGAGCGCCCAGACTGTTCCCGATGCCGCCGCCGCGGCCGCGCGCCAGGCCGAGCTGCTTCAGCGCCAGAACCAGCAGCGCATCGACGCCGACATCAACGCCGCGCTGCCGCGCCCCAGCACCACCCCGGGCATCGATACCCGCGCCCTGGTGCCCAAGCCGGACGCTTCGGCGGTGGGCAAGAAGTGCCATCCGATCAGCGCGCTGTCCATCAGTGGCGCGCCGCACCTCTCGCCCTCCGTGCGCGAGTCGCTGGTGAAGAAGTTCAGCGGCCAGTGCCTGGGCGTGGCCGAGATCGAAGAGATCCTCGGCGCCGTCACCCAGGATTACATCGTGCGCGGCTACATCACCACGCGCGCCTACCTGGCGCCGCAGGACCTGGGCCAGGGCAAGCTGACCATCACCGTGCTCGAAGGCGTCCTGGAAGCCATCGTGCTGGACGAGGGCGCGCACATCAACCCGCGCAACGTGTTCCCGGCCGCCGGGGGCCTCCTCAACCTGCGCGACATCGAACAGGGCCTCGACCAGGTCAACAAGCTGTCTTCCAACAGCGCGGAACTGGACATCCAGCCGGGCAAGGATGCCGGCGCCAGCCGCGTGGTCATCCACAACAAGCCGGGCCGTCCCTTCCACGCCAGCCTGTCGGCGGACAACCAGGGCTCCGAGAGCACCGGCGCGCACCAGACCGGCATCACCTTGTCGAGCGACCGCCTGCTGAACTGGAACGAACTGCTGCTGTACACCTTCCGCCGTTCGCAGCCCAACGACATGGAACGCAAGGGCACCGAAAGCCACAGCTTCACGGCCATGGCGCCCTGGGGCTATTCGACCCTGTCGTACTCGGGCAGCCGCTCCAAGTTCGTCAGCATGATCGCCATCCCGAGCGGCGACGAACTGCAGTTCCGCGGCACCTCGGCGTCCGACGCCTTCAAGCTCGAACGCCTGGTGTACCGCGACCAGGCCACGCGCGAGTCGCTGTCGGCCACCTTGACCGTCAAGGACAGCAAGAGCTACATGGCCGGCGAACTGCTGGGCGTATCGAGCCGCAAGCTGTCGGTGCTGGACCTCGATTCCTCCACCAGCACGGCCGTGCTGGGTGGCGCGCTGACGCTGGACATCGGTTATTCGCACGGCCTGCGCGCGGCCGGGGCACTGGTTGACGGCGACGACCTGCCGGACGACGCCCCGCGCGCCCAGTTCGGCAAATTCAAGCTGGGCGTGAACTACAACCGTCCCTTCAAGCTGGCCGGCGTGGACGCCGCCTACTCGCTGGCCGTGACGGCCCAGCGCGCGCGCACCTCGCTGTACGGCTCCGAGCAGATCCTGATCGGCGGCTTGTACAGCGTGCGCGGCTTCGTCGAGAACACCGTGTCGGGAGACCACGGCTGGTATGCCCGCAACGAGCTGTCGGTGCGCCCGGTGGCCAACCTGTTCGAGCAGCGCATCCCCCTGCGCGCTTTCGTGGGCCTGGATGCGGGGCGCGTCAGCAGCCGCGCCGAAGGCATGCCCAAGGGCCACCTGGCCGGCGCCGCCGCCGGCGTGACCGCCAGCTGGAAGGGCGCGTCACTGGACGTCTCCGTCACCAAGGGCTTGAAGCTGCCGGAGGGGATGAAGCGCGAAGGCGCCCAGACCTGGGTGCGCCTGAACATCGATCTTTGATCCGCCTGCCGAATAACATTGAAAAGAATTGAGCTGTCCACATGAATCGCGCCTATCGCCACATCTGGAGCGCCGCCCGCGGCGCCTACGTCATCGCCCCTGAAACCGCCCGCGGCCACGGCAAGTCCGGCCGCGCCCAGCGCGCCGTGCGCACGCCGGCCCTGGTGGCCAGCCTCGTGCTGGCCGGCGCCGCCACCGCCGCCGCGCCGCCCCCCGCCACCACCGTGGTGCCGGTGGAAGGCAAGGCCAATGCCTATATCTCCGCCAACGGCGTGCCGGTGGTGAACATCAACGGCGCCAACGCGGCCGGCGTCTCGCACAACCAGTTCACCCGCTACGACGTCGAGGCCAAGGGCCTGGTGCTCAATAACAGCAGCTTCATGAACGCGCCGGTGGTGCAGTCTAAGCTGGCCGGCCAGCTGGTCGGCAACCTGAACCTGGGTACCGAGGCCAAGGTCATCGTCAACGAAGTGGTGTCCACCAACCGCAGCACGCTGGCCGGCTACACGGAAGTGGCCGGCGGCAAGGCCGACGTCATCGTCGCCAACCCCTACGGCATCACCTGCGATGGCTGCGGCTTCATCAACAGCGACCGCGTGACCCTCACCACCGGCATTCCCGGCTGGGGCGCGGACGGCTCGTTCAACGGCGTGAACGTCACCCGTGGCGATATCCTCGTCAAGGGCGCCGGCCTGAACGCCAGCGCCCAGCAGATCCTCGACCTGGTCACCCGCGCGGTGCGCATCGATGGCCAGATCAATACCGCCGAAGGCGGCTCGCTTGGCCTGTACGCCGGCCCGCACCAGTGGTCGTACGCCAGCCGCGAGGTGACCGGCAAACTCGATGGCGCCGACGCCAAACCCGAGTACGCGATCGACTCCACCGCGCTGGGCGGCATGTACGCCGGCCGCATCCGCCTGATCGCCACCGAAGCGGGCGTGGGCGTGCGCATGCTGGGCGACGCCGCCGCCAGCGTGGACGACTTCCGCCTGGACGCCGCCGGCAAGGTGGTGCTGCAAAGCCGCGTGGCGGCCGGACGCGACATCCAGGTCGCGCAAGCCGGCAACGGCGCCATCGAGATGACCGGCGCCGGCGCTTCGCTGACCGCAGCCAAAGACATCAAGCTGCAGGCCGCAGGCGCACTGGCCTTCAACGAAGGCTTGCTCAAGGCCGGCGGCAAGCTGGCCGTGACGGGCGCAAGCCTGACCGACACCTCGGGCAGCGCCGCCACCCGTACCGCCGGCACCGACGTC
>JBKHWY010000072.1:0-13078 GCA_046566285.1 Gammaproteobacteria bacterium
AATTGTGGTCACAATTCCATTTCCTGTTGCCAGGATTGCTGGGCGACGAGAAAACCTTCAACACCCAGTTCCGCCATCCGATCGAGCGCCAGGACGACCCGCTGCGGCGCGCCCTGCTGAACCGCCGCATCAAGCCTTTCCTGCTGCGCCGGACCAAGGACAATGTGGCCAAGGAATTGCCGTCCAAGACGGAAATGGTGCGCAAGGTCGAGCTGTCGGGCGCCCAGCGCGACCTGTACGAGACCGTGCGCCTGGCCATGGACAAGAAAGTGCGCGACGAGATCGACAAGAAAGGCGTGGCGCGCAGCCAGATCGTGATCCTGGAAGCGCTGCTCAAGCTGCGCCAGGTGTGCTGCGACCCGCGCCTGGTGAAAGCCTTGCCTTCCAAAAAGAAGGACAGCGGCTCGGCCAAGCTGATCGACCTGATGCAGATGGTCGAGGACCTGCTGCAGGAAGGCCGCAAGATCCTGGTGTTCTCGCAATTTACCAGCATGCTGGAACTGATCCAGGAAGAACTGGACGGGCGCGACATCCCGTATGCCATCCTGACCGGCGAGACGCGCGACCGCTCGGCCCAGGTGGCCGCGTTCCAGCAGGGCGCCGTGCCGATCTTCCTGATCAGCCTGAAAGCGGGCGGCGTGGGCCTGAACCTGACCGCGGCCGACACCGTGATCCATTACGACCCGTGGTGGAATCCGGCGGCGGAAAATCAGGCCACCGACCGCGCCTGGCGTATCGGGCAGGACAAGCCGGTGTTCGTCTACAAGCTGATCGCCAAGGGCACGTTGGAAGAGAAAATCCAGCTGCTGCAGCAGAAGAAATCCGATCTCGCCCAGTCCATCCTGAGCGAAGGCGAATCGCAGAAACTGACGCTGACGCAGGAAGACCTGCAGGCCATCTTCGCGCCGCTGGAGGAGTGAAGCCGGTCGCGCCCCAGGGCGCGGCCCGCACCATGGCAGTGCAAGGACGTGAAATCACGCTGCGATCGTTGTAAACATTGGAGCGGTATGACGGTATACTGGCAGATCGATGAGCCCGGCCCCAGTGGCTGTTGAGACGGAGGATCCCGATGACCCGAAGCGCCCGCCTTACCCCCAAGCCTGCGCGGGCCGGCGACCTTGCCGCGTCATCGATTGACCCTGCATCGATGGGATCACCCTTGCTGGTTGCGGAAGAGGATCCATTTCGCGTGATTGCCGAACTGCGCGGCGACGTTGCCTTCGTCATCGACTGCCGCACCGGCCTGCCCACCTATGTCAGCCCGATCTGCGAAGTGCGCTTCGGCTACGGCCTGGCCGATTTCATCGCGCACATGGACGGCAGCCGCCCGGACAGCGCCCTGAAGGAATTGTGCGACGGGCTGGGCGACCGCCTGCGCCGCTTCGTGGCGGGCGACGACAGCCGCAAGCGGGTGGTGCGCCGCTTCGGGCAACGTTGCCGCAACGGCCGCGTGATTCCCATCGAAATCATCTCGACCCTGCTGACGGGGCGCGATGGCGGTGCCGTCCAGCTGGTCGGCCTGGTGCGCGACATCAGCGACGAGCACGAGCGGCTGGACGAGCAGCGCCGCTTTGCCAGCATGCTCAATCACGAGTTCCGCACGCCGCTCTCGACCATCGACGGCGCCATCCAGCGCCTGGAAGTGACGGGCGCCCATGCCGACGAGCCCACCCGCCAGCGCTACCGCAAGATCAGCGCGGCCGTGGACCGCCTGATCGGCATGCTCGACCAGTACCTGTCCCCGGACCGGCTGGAGCAGATCGGCTACAAGCCGCGCGCCAATACGGTCGAACCGCGCCAGTTGCTGGAAGAAGCTGCCCAGCAGGTGCGCGCAGCCGGGCGCACGGTCGCGCTGGACCTGGGCGACCTGCCGGCCACCCTGCGCTGCCAGCCGGACGGCTTGCGCATGGCGGTCAAGGTGCTGGTCGACAATGCACTGCGCTATGCCCCGGAAGGCACACCGATTGCAATTGGCGGGACGATCAGCGAGGGCGGGCTGGCCCTGACGATCAGCGACCAGGGACGGGGCGTGCCGGAAGACGAAACCGCCCTGATTTTCGGCAAGGCTTACCGCGCCCGCAATGCGCTCGGGCAGGGCGCGGGCCTGGGCCTGTACATGGCGCGCTCCGTCATCGAAGTGCACGGCGGCACCGTCAGCATGCGCAACCTGGCGCCGCAGGGCGCGGAGTTCCGCATCTGGCTGCCAATACAACGTCCTGCCGGGAAATATGTTGCGTCCAGTGTGATCAACTGTGATAATTCTTTTAATCAACAACCGGGGTAAGCGCTGGGTAAAGTAACAGAAACTCACGAAAAAGAAGCAACAGAGAAGAGTGGCTACGCATGACCCAAATTTTGATTGTTGAAGACAATGGCGACTACGCCGCCGACATGGCCGAGTTCCTGCGCGAACTCGACCATGATGTTGCCATTGCAACCAGCGCCGGCGATATGTGGGCCGCGCTGACCCGCACCCCCACGGCCGTGGTGGTGCTGGACCTGGGCTTGCCGGATGAGGACGGCTTTAACGTCATCCCGCGCATGCGCCAGTTGTATCCGGAGATTGGCCTCCTGGTGCTGACCGGGCGGGTGGCCTTCGACAACCGCATCCTGGGCCTGCGCCTGGGTGCCGACCACTATCTGACCAAGCCGATCAAGTTTCCCGAGCTGGCGGCGCACATCGAAGCGCTCGACCGCCGGGTACGCCCTTCCGAGCCGGCCCCGCAGCCAAGCAAGTGGACCTTGAAAGTAAGTGCCCGCCAACTGGAGCTGATGGGCAATGTGATCGACTTGACCGAGAAGGAATGCAACTTCCTGCACCTGCTCACCATCAACACCCGGCCGGTGCCGCGCCAGGTCATCGTGGCCGGCATGGGCGGGGACGACCCGGACGCCAGCCGGCGCGTGGACATGCTGGTGTACCGCCTGCGCAAGAAGGCCCGTAACGGCCTGGGCCAGGACCTGCCGCTGCGCAGCGCCTACGGCGAAGGGTACAGCCTGTCGGCTGGTTTCACGCTGGGCTAAGCGGCCGCACCCAAGGGCGGAAAACCATCCAGCTTGCCCGGCGTAACCAGCTCGCCGAACTCCACCACGCCGGTGGCGATATCGTGGTACGCCCCCACCAGGCCGATCTCGCCGTTGCGCAGGCACTCGCGCAGGTAGGCGCTGCCTTCGATGATTTCCGCCACCGAATTGTCCACGTTCCGGCGCGTCACCTGTTCGCTGTCGAGCGGACCGTGACCGTCGCATTCGCACTGGCGGATGGCGTGCTGGATCTTGCCGGTGATCGCGCCGATGCTGTGCGCATGCTCGTTTTTGATGGCCAGCCCGACGGCGCCGCAGCGCGAGTGCCCCTTCACCACGATCAGCTTGGCGCCCAGCTTGTGGGCGATTTCCAGGCTGCCGATGATTTCGCGGTTGATGATGTTGCCGGCCACGCGGATGGTCAGCAGGTCGCCCAGGCCGGCATCGAAAATGATCTCCGGCGACGTGCGCGAATCGATGCAATTGACGATGACCGCCATCGGGTTTTGGCCCGTGGCCGTGGCATCGACCTGGTGCGGGTAATCCTTGTGGGTGGTGCGCCCGGTGCGGAAGCGCTCATTGCCGTCCCGTAGTAACTGCAGCACGGCCTCCGGTTGCAATTTCTCCTGCGTCTGCTTGTCCAGCACCGGCACGAATTGGATCGGGTCGTGCAGGCGATAGCGCTCGCGCAGGCCGATCACATTCAGCACGATATTGCGTTCTGCCGCCAGCACGTCGCGGAATTCCTGGATGGTTTCCAGCACATCGTTATCAATGAAATCCGCCTTGGAGGCATCGATCACGACTTTCGAGCCGGCCGGAATATCCCACAGTGTCGCCTTGATGGTGGCCTTGTTGAGGAACGATACCTGGTTGGGCAATTCCAGCCGGATGACTTCGCCGATATGCAGGCGGTACTGCTTTTTCGAAAACGGCGTGCGGAAATTGCTCCACATGAGATAAGCCACGCTGGTGGCCAGGCCGATCAGCACGCCCATCAGCAGGTCGGTCAGGACGATGGCCGCCACCGTGACGACAAAGGGCACGAATTGCGACCAACCCTTGCGGTACATGTCGGTAAACAGCGAGATCTTGGCCAGCTTGTAGCCGGTCATGATCAGGATGGCCGCCAGCGCGGCCAGGGGAATGCGGTTGAGCAGGGGGCTCAGCACCAGCACACTGGCCAGCATCAGCGCGCCGTGCAGCACGGCCGAGGCACGCGTCGCGTTGCCGCTCTGGATGTTCACCGAGCTGCGTACGATGACCGAGGTCACCGGCAAGCCGCCCAGCAGCCCGGCGCAGATATTGCCCATGCCTTGGGCCAGCAGCTCGCGGTTGGGCGGCGTCTCGCGCTTGTGCGGGTCCAACTTGTCGACTGCCTCGATATTGAGCAGCGTCTCCAGCGAGGCCACGATGGCGATGGTAAAGCCGACGATCCAGACGTCGATATTGCCCAGGTGCGCCAGATCCGGCAAATTCAGGAACGCATCGAGGTTATCCGCATCCACCGGCGGCAAATTCACCAGGTGATGCTGGCCGATTTCCAGCGCGGGAAGAAATTGCCCGAACAGGGAATTGAGCAGCACGCCGAATGCCACCACGAATAAGGAAGCGGGCAGCAGCTTGACGTTTTTCAGCGGCGTTTTATCCCAATAAAACAAGATCAGAATGGACGCGAGTGCGATCAGTAATGCGCCCGGTGTCACCATGCCGAGCGCGCTGGCAATTCCGGAGAATGTATTTTCGCCGTTATTCTGGAAAAACGAAAACCCTTCATTATTGCTGTCGTAACCGACCGCATGCGGAATTTGTTTGAGAATCAGCAAAATGCCGATTGCCGCCAATAATCCTTTGATGACATTCGAGGGAATATAGTTTGCGATAAAACCGGCGCGCAGGGCGCCCATTGCCAATTGCAGGCAGCCGGCAATCAAAATCGATGTCAGCAGGATGTCGAACGCGCCCAGCTTGGTGATGGAAGCCAGCACCACGGCCGCCAGCCCGGCTGCCGGACCGCTGACACTGGTGTGCGAGCCGCTGGCCAGGCCCACGACCAGGCCGCCGATGATGCCGGCGACAATGCCCGATAGCATGGGCGCGCCGGACGCCAATGCAATGCCCAGGCATAAGGGCAGGGCAACGAGAAAGACCACGATACTGGCCGGTATGTCTTGTTTAAGAGTTTGAATATTCATGAGCTTGCATAGGTGAACACTGCGTATGGGTCACATACCTGTCAACATTGACAGGCCCGGGCGGATGCAATTTCAATCCTGGCTGGCATCAAGCACATCCTGGCTGGCTAACGATGAAATTCTTCCTGGAAAAAATAAAGTCTTATATGCACGATAATGCGCTAACGTGAAACAAGATGCGCACCAAAATGGCGCGAAACGCCGATCGCACTGATAAACGGCGAATGGCTCAATAAAATATATCATGGGCTTGAAGGTGAATGTCAAGCACCGCTCTTTGCTCATCTTTTTGATTTGAAACGCTTATTTCGGCGTGGCAGCAGTTCAAATAACGGAAAGGCTATATTCAAATATATATTTTCGATTAATCGCTTCGTGAATATCCCATATTCACGAATTAGATGAACACGCCACACTCGGCCGACAATGTCTTGACGCTTTCCCCGACCGCATACAATAATGACGTACGGCAACAATGCCGCTACGCAATGTTCAGGGAGTCAGACATGAAGCTGCTGCACCGCTTACCGCTGCTATGGAAGGTGCTGTTCGCCCCCGGCATTGCCATGGCTTGCCTGGCGGTGTACCTGGCCTCCACCGTCAGCGTGTTCGGGCAGAACAACCATCGGCTCACCGACGTGCGCGACGTGCAGGTGCCGGTACTCGATGCCACGGTCGAGAACGTGGGCGCGCTCGACAAGATCATCGATAACCTCAACAGCGCCGCCGCGGCCGGTGAAACCGACCAGATCCAGGTTGCCGACGCCATTGCCACTCAGGTGCGCGCCAACTATGCGCGCTCCATCAAGCTCGATGCGGGCCAGGCTGCCACCTTGCGGCGCCTGGCCGCCGAATTCGACGCCTACTACAGCGCCGCGCGCACGATTGCCGACCAGATGGCCCGGAAGACCGCCATGCCGCCCGCCGCCGCGCTGCAAGCCATGGCCGCCAGCCTGGATACCTACCGCAAGGACCTGCTGGCCTTTCGCGCCGATGTGAACCGCCGCTTCGTCGCCACCATCAGCGACGCCACCGGCGCCAACGACCGCGCCCTGCAAAGCGGCATTGCGCTGGGCCTGGTGGGCATGGCGCTGACCCTGGTGCTGGCCGTGGTGGTGGCTCGCGCCCTGTCGCAGCAGCTGCGGCGCGCCGTGCAGGTGGCCCAGACGGTGGCCTCGGGCGACCTCAGCAGCGAGATCGAAGCCATCGCCACGGACGAGACCGGACAATTGCTGCGCGCCCTGAAGGACATGAACGGCAGCCTCGTCAACATCGTCGGCCAGGTGCGCGCCGGCACCCATGCGATTGCCGCCAGCTCGGCGCACATCGCGCAGGGCAACAGCAGCCTGTCCGAGCGCACCGGGCAACAAGCCGGCGCGCTGGAGCAGACCGCCCTGGCCATGGCGGAACTGACGGGAACGGCCCAGCGCAACGCGGGCCACGCGCAGCAGGCCAACCAATTGGCCGAGTCGGCCTCGGAAGTGGCGCTCAAGGGCGGGCAGGTGGTCGATCGCGTGGTCGATACCATGGGCGCCATCCATGCGTCCTCGCGCAAGATCGCCGACATCATCGGCGTCATCGAAGCCATTGCCTTCCAGACCAACATCCTGGCGCTGAACGCGGCCGTGGAAGCCGCGCGCGCCGGCGAGCAGGGGCGCGGCTTTGCCGTGGTGGCCAGCGAAGTGCGCAACCTGGCCCAGCGCTCGGCGGCCGCCGCCAAGGAAATCAAGACCCTGATCGACGATTCCGTCCAGCAAGTCGGGATGGGCTCGCAGCTGGTCGACCAGACGGGCGCCACCATGAAGGACATCGTCGCCAGCGTGCAGCGCGTTACCGACATCATGCGCGCCATTGTCGAGGCCAGCGGCCAGCAGCGCGCCGGCATCGAGCAGGTCAACGCCGCCATCGAACGGATGGACCAGGACACGCTGGAAAACGCCAAGCTGGTGCAGGAAACCGCCGGCGTGGCGCAATCGATGCAAGACCAGGCCGGCCACCTGGCCCAGGTCGTCAGCCTGTTCACTCTGGAGGACCGCCCCGCCGTCGCAAGGCCGGTCCCGCTCGCGCATTCCGCACCTTCCGCTCGCCTGGCCCGACTGTCCGCCTGAGCTCACCTCGACTTCCCCCAGCCCTCCCTGACCATGCATATCCGAACCGCAGTCCTGGTACCGCTTGCCACCGCCGCCCTGCTTGCGGCGCCCTGGGCACGCGCCGACGTCGCCGTGATCGTGTCCGCGCACTCGTCCCTGGCTCCCTCCGTGGAACAGGTTTGCCAACTGTTCCTCGGCAAGATCAAGACGCCCACGCCGGTCACCTTGGCCGAGCAGAACCCGGTGCGCGACGAGTTCTACAGCAAGGCATGCAAGAAAGACCCGGCCCAGGTGCGCTCCATGTGGGGCAAGCTGATTTTTACGGGCACGGGCACGCCGCCGCGCGAAGTGGCCAGCGTCGATGCGATGAAAAAAGCCATCGCGGCCGATCCGAACAGCATCGGCTATATCGACAAGAAAGACCTGGACGCCAGCGTCAAGGTCATCGCCACCGTCAACTGATCTCGAGTTAAAGGCAAGTTCATGAAAAAAATTCTCATTGCCGCGCTGCTGGCGGGCGCCGCCACGGCCCAGGCGGGCGAGTTCACCGTCTCCGGTTTCGCCACCCTGGCCGGCGGGAAGGCCATGGACGGCTGGGATGGCCAGCTCTTCGATGCCCAATGCCCCTGCTTCATTGGCAATTACGAGCATGGCGCCGTGTACCAGAACAATCAACTGAGCTTCGCGCACGAGTCGCTGGCCGGCCTGCAGGGCAAGTACCAGTTCAGCGACAAGCTCTCCGGCACGGTGCAGGGCGTGGCGCGTGCCTCCAAGGGCGCCCATTTCGACCTCGACTGGGCTTATCTGTCCTACGACCTGACGCCGGAAGTCACCCTCCAGGCCGGGCGCCGCCGCCTGCCCATCTACGCCTATTCCGACAGCGTGTACGTGGGCTACACCTTGCCCTGGGTGCGCGTGCCGCAGGACATCTACGGCTGGGAAGTGGGCGCCTACAACGGCGCCAACGTGTCGTACACCACCAGCCTGGGCGACTGGGCCGTGCGCGCCAACCTGTTCGCCGGCCAGGAAACCACGCGCGACAATGTCGAGATGCGCAATATCTATTACGGCCACAAGGTCGACGACGCCTGGAAGCACATCCTGGGCGGCTACCTGGACGTGTCCAACGACGTGTTCGGCGCGCGCCTGATCTATATGCAGAACTCGATCGACCTGAAGCTGTACGTGCCGGACGAAGCGCCCAGCTTCTCGACCGGGGTACGCCAGCGCATCATCGGCCTGTCCGGCAGCATCGACTACCGCAACTGGATGGTGCGGGCCGAAGCCAACACCTTCCAGCGTCCCTCGCTGGACTACCGTTCGCGCAGCTTCACCGCCACGGTAGGCTACCGCTGGGGCAAGTTCACGCCCCTGGTCGGCTATTCCTCGTACAAGGAAAAGCTGACCGATACCTACACGGCGGCGCAGATCGACACCACCCGCTTTGCCGCCGTGCGCTGGGACTTCCGCAAGAACATGGATTTGAAGATCCAGTTCGACAAGGTCATCGACCGCAGCGCCTACGACTTCACCCATGACGCGAAAATGATCAGCGCATCGGTGGACGTGATTTTCTAGGGCGGGGCCGAGTCGAGGATTAAATGGGGACAGGATGGAGCGCGGCCGGGTACAATCGGCCTGACTCCACTCGCGATCACACCCATGGCCCGCCTGCCCCGCCTCGTCATTGCTCACCAGCCCCACCACATCATCCAGCAAGGCAACGACGGCCAGCTGATCTTCCGGGCGCCCGAGGACTACCAGCAATTCCTGGTCTGGCTGAAGGAATGCGCCAAGGAAGCCAAGGTCGCCATCCATGCGTATGTATTGATGCCCAACCACTTCCACCTGCTGGCCACGCCCGCCACCGAAGCGGGGCTGGCGCAAATGATGCAGCGGCTCGGCCGTTATTACGTTCCCTGGTACAACGCGCGCTACCAGCGCAGCGGCGGGCTGTTCACGGGGCGCTTCAAGACCTCGCTGATCGACGCGGAAAGCTATTTCCTGAAATGCAGCCTGTTCGTCGAACTCAACCCGGTGCGCACCGAAGGGGCCACCGATCCGGCCAGCTACCCATGGTCGAGCTACCACCACCATGCGGGCATCCGCATCGACCCGGTCATCACCGACCATGCGCTGTACTGGGCACTGGGCAACACGCCATTCCAGCGCGAAGCGCGCTACCAGGAACTGGCGCGCGAACGGCTACCCGAAGCCGAACATGCGCGCATCGAGGCGGCGGTGGTAAAGGGCTGGCCGCTGGCGTCGGCGGCGTATCAACAAACACTGCAGGAATCGATCAAGCGCCGCGTGCTACCAGCCAGGCGTGGCCGCCCGCGCAAGACGGCACTGCCTTCGTGTTGAACCTGTCCCCAATTAATTATTTCGCCGCTTGAGTTGAATTTAATTCGACTCTGACCCCAATTATTGTCATTGCTGTTTACAAGGCAATCGTCTAACCTTGACACTCGACTTAAAAAATGCTGTGGAGAACACTCATGATTGCCCAAGGTTTGTACGACCCGTCTAATGAACACGATGCCTGCGGTGTCGGCTTCATCGCCCATATCAAGGGCAACAAGAGCCACTCCATTGTTGAACAAGGCCTGCAGATCCTCAAGAACCTGGACCACCGGGGCGCCGTGGGCGCCGACCACCTGATGGGTGACGGCGCCGGTATCCTGATCCAGATCCCGGATCAGTTCTTCCGCGAGGAAATGGCCAAGCAGGGCGTGGAACTGCCCCCTCCCGGCGAATACGGCGTGGGCATGGTCTTCCTGCCGAAGGAAAGCGCGTCGCGCATCGCGTGCGAACAGGAAATCGAGCGCGCCGTGCGCGCCGAAGGCCAGGTCGTGCTGGGCTGGCGCAATGTGCCCACCGACGCCGAGATGCCGATGTCGCCGCTGGTGCGCGCGAAAGAGCCGCTGATCCGCCAGATCTTCATCGGCCGCGGCCCGGACGTGATGGTCACCGATGCGCTCGAGCGCAAGCTGTACGTGATCCGCAAATCGTCCGGCCACGCCATCCAGGCCCTGAAACTGAACCACGGCAAGGAATTCTTCGTGCCGTCGATGTCGGCCCGTACCATCGTCTACAAGGGCCTGCTGCTGGCCGACCAGGTGGGCGTGTACTACCGCGACCTGCAGGATCCGCGCTGCATCTCGGCCCTGGCCCTGGTGCACCAGCGTTTCTCGACCAACACCTTCCCCGAGTGGCCGCTGGCCCACCCGTACCGCCTGCTGGCGCACAACGGCGAGATCAACACCGTCAAGGGCAACTTCAACTGGATGCGCGCGCGCGAAGGCGTGATGAAGTCGGCCGTGCTGGGCGAAGACCTGCAGAAGCTGTTCCCGCTGATCTATGAAGGCCAGTCGGACACCGCCTGCTTCGACAACGCGCTGGAACTCCTGGTGATGTCGGGCTACCCGATCGCCCAGGCCATGATGATGATGGTGCCGGAAGCGTGGGAAAACCACACGCTGATGGACGACAACCGCCGCGCCTTCTACGAATACCACGCCGCGATGATGGAACCCTGGGACGGCCCGGCCGCCCTGGCCTTCACCGACGGCCGTCACATCGGCGGTACCCTGGACCGCAACGGCCTGCGCCCGGCGCGCTACATCGTGACCGACGACGATTTCGTCGTGATGGCGTCCGAATCCGGCGTGCTGCCGATTCCTGAATCGAAGATCATCCAGAAATGGCGTCTGCAGCCAGGCAAGATGTTCCTGATCGACATGGAAGCCGGCCGCATCATCGACGACAAGGAATTGAAAGACACCTACGCCAACGCCAAGCCGTACAAGGCGTGGATCAATTCCGTCCGCATCAAGCTGAACGAACTGAAATTGGCCGAAAGCCAGCTGGCGCACAACCGCGCCAAGGACGCCCAGGGCGAGCGCGCCCCGGTCAGCCTGCTGGACCGCCAGCAGGCTTTCGGTTATACCCAGGAAGACTTGAAGTTCCTGATGGCGCCGATGGCGCTGATCGGTGAAGAAGCCACCGGTTCGATGGGCAATGATTCGCCGCTGGCCATCATGTCCAACAAACTCAAGCCCCTGTACAACTACTTCAAGCAGCTGTTCGCCCAGGTGACCAACCCGCCGATCGACCCGATCCGCGAAGCGATGGTGATGTCGCTGGTGTCGTTCATCGGACCGAAGCCGAACCTGCTAGACACCAACAACGTCAACCCGCCGATGCGCCTGGAAGTGTCGCAGCCGATCCTCGGCTTCGACGACATGGCGCGCCTGCGCAATATTTCCGCTCACACGGGCGGCAAGTTCAAGTCGTATGAACTGAACATCTGCTATCCGGTGGCCTGGGGCAAGGAAGGCATCGAGGCGTCGCTGGCCTCGCTGTGCGCGGAAGCCGTGGACGCCATCAAGTCGGGCCACAACATCCTGATCGTGTCGGACCGTAACCTGAACGCAGACCAGGTCGCCATCCCTGCGCTGTTGGCCACCTCGGCCGTGCACCAGCACCTGGTCACCAAGGGCCTGCGCGCCTCCACCGGCCTGGTGGTGGAAACCGGCTCGGCCCGCGAGACCCACCACTTTGCCCTGCTGGCAGGCTACGGCGCAGAAGCCGTGCACCCCTACCTGGCGATGGAAACCCTGGTCGACATGGCAGCCGGCCTGAACGCCGAGCTGTCGGGCGAAAAAGCCATCTACAACTTCACCAAGGCGGTCGGCAAGGGCCTGATGAAGGTGATGTCGAAGATGGGCATCTCGACCTACATGTCGTACTGCGGCGCGCAGATTTTTGAGGCCGTGGGCCTGAACAAGGCGATGGTCGACAAGTATTTCCGTGGCACCTCGTCGTCGGTGGAAGGCATTGGCGTCTTCGAAGTGGCGGAAGAAGCCCTGCGCCTGCACGCGCTGGCTTTTGGCGCCGACCCGACCCTGGCCAACGCCCTGGACGCCGGCGGCGAATACGCCTACCGCGTGCGTGGCGAAGAGCACATGTGGACCCCGGACGCGATCGCCAAGCTGCAGCACTCGACCAAGTCGAACAACTTCAACAGCTACAAGGAATACGCGCAGATCATCAACGACCAGAGCCGCCGTCACCTGACCCTGCGCGGCCTGTTCGAGTTCAAGCTCGATCCGTCGAAAGCCATCCCCCTGGACGAAGTCGAGCCGGCCAAGGAAATCGTCAAGCGTTTCGCCACCGGCGCGATGTCGCTGGGTTCGATCTCGACCGAAGCGCACGCCACCCTGGCGATCGCCATGAACCGCATCGGCGGCAAGAGCAACACCGGTGAAGGCGGCGAAGATCCGGCCCGCTACAGCCACGAAATGAAGATGATCCCGATCGCCAAGGGTTCGACCATGGCGTCGGTGATCGGCGCCCACAATGTGGTGGTCGATATTCCCCTGCAGGAAGGCGACTCGCTGCGTTCGAAGATCAAGCAGGTGGCGTCGGGCCGTTTCGGCGTGACCGCCGAGTACCTGAACGCGGCCGACCAGATCCAGATCAAGATGGCCCAGGGCGCGAAACCCGGCGAAGGCGGCCAGCTGCCAGGCCACAAGGTGTCCGAGTACATTGCGTCCTTGCGCTTCTCGGTGCCGGGCGTGGGCCTGATCTCGCCACCGCCGCACCACGACATCTATTCGATCGAAGACCTGGCGCAGCTCATCCATGACCTGAAGAACGTGGCGCCGCACGCCAGCATCAGCACGAAGCTGGTGAGCGAGGTGGGCGTCGGCACGGTCGCGGCCGGGGTCGCCAAGTGCAAGGCGGACCACGTCACCATCTCGGGCT
>JBKHWY010000073.1:0-13054 GCA_046566285.1 Gammaproteobacteria bacterium
GGCGCGGGGCTGCTGGCCCTGTTCTTCTGGCTGATGGTGGGCGACCTGGGCATCGCCATGCGCGAACGCGCCGCCCTGCCGGCCGGGCTGGAATGGCTGCGCCGGCATGGCGCGTCCGACACCACCACCGCGCTGCTGCTGTCCACCGTCCCGGCCCTGCTGTCGGTGCTGCTGGTGCCGTTCGTCGGTTATCACTCGGACCGCCATCGCGGCCGCTGGGGCCGTCGTCGCCCGTTCATCGCGGCCGCCGCCCTGGCGGGCGCGCTGGCGATGGCCACGCTGGCCGCCTCCCCCACGCTGGGCGCGGCCAGCGACCGCCTGCTGGGCGGGCTCTCGCCCGGCGCGGCCGCCTGCACGCTGGCCTGGTTCTGCGCCGGCTGGACCCTGTTCGAATGCGCGTCCATCACCGCCTTCGCCCTCTTCACGGGGCTGATCAACGACACCGTGTCACCCCGACTGCTGGGCCGCTTCTACGCCGCCATCCGGGTGGTGGGCCTGTCGGTCGGCATCGCCTTCAACGCCTGGCTGTTCGCACTGACCGAGCAGTACCTGTTCGAGATCCTGACCGGGGTGGGCGTGCTGTTTTCCGTGTCGCTGCTGCTGATGTGCGCGCGCCTGCGCGAGCCAACTGCCCCCGCCCAGCCGGCGCGCGCACGCTCGGTGCTGGTGCCGCGCGCGCACATCCTGGACTGCTTCCGCGACCGCTCGTTGTGGTGGGTATTCGCCGCCTTCATGTGTGCAGCCGTCACCTTCAGTCCCTTCAACACCTTCTGCCAGTACTACGCGCAGGCGCTCGGCATGTCCAAGGCGGAGCTGGGCGCACTGACCGCGCGCGGCTACGCGGTGTCGATCGCGAGCGCGTTTGCCATCGGCGCGGCGGTGGACCGCTACGGCGCCCTGCGCGTCTCAACCATCCTGATGGGACTGTACTGCGTGGCCGCCCTGGCCGGCTGCCTGTGGGTGCAGGACGCGCCCTCCCTGCGCTGGTTCTACACCGCGCACGTGGTGCTGTCGGGGGCGTATTTCACGGCGGCGGCCTCGCTGCCGATGGCGCTGTTCGACAGTGCGCGCTTCGTCCAGTTCAACTCGACCAAGGACTTGCTGGCCGCCCTGGCCGCCATGCTGGTGGGCAGCCTGCAGGGCATGGCACTGGACTGGTCCGGACACGACTACCGGCTGACCTTGCTGAGCGCCTGTGTGTTTTCGCTGCTGGCGGCGGTCTGCCTGCTGCTCATTAACCACAAGACAAAATAGATATTTGATCATTAGGCTACAATATGGCGCGCTGTTCGGTTGACAAGAGCGCCACTTTTTTTACAACTCAAGAGAAAAAAGCATGAAATTGAAACTGATCGTGGCCCTGATCGCCACCGCCGGCTTCGGCGCGGCGCAGGCGCAGGCGCAATCGTATGTGGGCGTGAACCTCGGCCGGGCCGAGCACAAACTCGCCGGCGGCCCTTACGAACTGACGGATTCCGACCTCTCGGCCAAAGTCTACGGCGGTTGGCAGTTCAACCCTACATTCGGTATCGAGGGCGGCTACAACCGCCTGGGCAAGGGCGACATTGGCGGCAACGTTGGTAACTTGTGGGAGCGTGTTCAGAACGTGTACGTCGCGGCCACCGCGACCCTCCCTGTGAACGAAGACTTCAGCCTGTTTGCCAAGGCCGGCGCGGCCCGCAACCGCGTCAACCTGAGCGGCAGCGGCCATGAAGACCGCACATCGGCGCTGATCGGCATCGGCGCGCACAATATGCCTTCAATGCAAAGATCTCGGCCGTGGCCGAGTACGAGCATTTCGGCAAGGTCTACAAGGACGACTTCGGCGCCACCATCAAGGCCGACGCGCTGTCGTATGGCCTGCGCTTCAAGTTCTGATTTCGGCACACACCCTCAGAAACCGGCAACGTGCCGGTTTTTTTTCGCCAACGCTCGGTCCGAAATAGCGAGATATTATCATTTAGAATATCGGTAATTCGCCATTTTGATTATCTCTGGTAAATGTACTGGGTTATGGAAATTGTGTTGGTTTATCTCACCTGAATTGCGTTCGTTGTTTATTCCGATATAATCAACCCGCTGTTCAATTAGAAACAGCCATATACATACGAAAAACACTTACACGGATAACTCATGAAAACCAAACTGATCGTTGCTTTGATCGCTGCCGCAGGCTTCGCCTCGGCGCATGCACAATCCTACGTGGGCGGTAACCTGGGCCGCGCCGAACAGAAACTCGATTTCGGCGATGGCGACATCAAGGATTCGGACGTTTCGGCCAAGATCTATGGCGGCTGGAAGTTCAACAAGACCTTCGCGGTCGAAGGCGGCTACCAGTACCTGGGCAAGGGCGAAATCGGCACCAACACCGATAGCCTGAACGCACGCGTACAATCGATTTTCGTGGCCGCCGTGGCGACCCTGCCGGTCAATGAAGACTTCTCGCTGTTCGCCAAGGTCGGCGCATCGCGCAATCGCACCAAGATCAGCGGCACCGGTTTCTCGGCGTATAAGGAAAACCGCACCACCCCGCTGCTGGGCATTGGCGCCGAATATGCGTTCAACGCCAAGATTTCCGCCATCGCCGAATACGAGAATTTCGGCAAAGTGGTCAAGGACAATGGCGCCGACCTGAAGGTGGACACGCTGTCGTACGGCTTGCGCTTCAAGTTCTAAGCGAACGCGTTACCACGGGATGGGAAAACCGGCCACGCGCCGGTTTTTTTTCGTCCGTCGGTTCAACCGTGCGCAGCGCGCGAACATGCTATAAAGACAAAACCAGCGAGGAGACTGACATGGACGAGATGGATGAAGAACGCCGCGTCGAGGACCGGCGCCAGGACCACGAGACTGCGGCCCAGCTGCAGGAAGCGGCCGACCTGAAGCGCGCCTTCGGCAGCGATGCGGCCGAGCGCTTCCTGAAGCTACGCGGAATCAACGACGAGCTGGCGCGCGAAGCGCTGCTGGAAAATCATGATCGGCGCCAAGCCGAGCGCCGCGCTGCGGGGCGCTCGGCGCGCGCCTAAGGGCGCCAGGTTACCTACCGAGCGCCGCGCTGCGGGGCGCTCGGCGCGCGCCTAGGACGCCAGGGTCACCATTGCGGCCCGCGCCGGACCTTGACCAAGTCCCGGTCGAGCTGCAGCACCGCTTCGGCCCCCTTGAGCTTGCGGTTCATGACGGCCGAACTGATGCTCCAGATGGCCTCCGAGACGGCGTCATACTTGTCTTCGGTGACCGTGGACGGGCGTACCACGGCGGTGCGGAAGGCTTCGCCCAGCGAGGCCGCATACGGCACCGCCTTGAGCACGTCCGGATCGCGGTACAGCGACGGGTGGGTGGGCAGGCTGCCCACGATCAGGGCGCGCTTCTTCTGCATGGCTTTACTGCTCAGGAACATCACCAGGTCGGCCGCCAGGTCCGGGTGGGCGGAATACTTCGACACCGCCAGATGCCAGCCGCCCAGAGTGGCCGCCGAGGCGCCGCCCGGTCCGTGCGGCAGGGCCGCCAGACCAATCTTGCCCTTGACCGGGCTGTCGTCCTTCTGGGCCATGTGCCAGGCGTACATCCAGTTGCGCATGAAGACGGCATTGCCGCTCTGGAAAGCCATGCGCGCATCTTCCTCGGCGTAGTTGGTGACGTCGTTCGGGGAAATCGAACCCTTCCAGCCGGCCACCAGGTCGAAGGCGGCGGCCGCGCGCGGGTTGTTGATGGTGATCTTGCCGCGCCCATCGATGACGGTGCCGCCGCCATAGCTGGCGATCCATTCGAGCGCGTTGCAGGTCAGCCCTTCATAGGCGCGGCCCTCGAACACGAAGCCGGACATGCGGGCGTTGCCGGCCTTGCGCTCGGCGTCCTGGATGCGGCGCGCCGTGGCCGTCATCTCTTCCCAGGTGGTCGGCACCTTTTCCTTATACTTGGCCAGCAGGTCCTTGCGGTAGTACAGCAGCCCCGCTTCGGTGAACCACGGCATGGCCAGCAGTTTTCCCTGCACGGTGTTGTTGGCCACCAGCGCCGGGAAGTGCTCCTTCTGCGTGCCCTTGGCATACGGGGTCAGGTCGATCAGGTGCTCCCGCATGATGGCCGGCCAGATCACGTCCACGACCAATATATCGAGTTCGCCGGACTTGATGGCGAACTGGCGGCGGTACAATTCCAGCTGGTCGGTGCTCGACTTGGGAGTGACGAAGATGCGTACCTTGTGGCCGGTCTTGGCGCTCCAGTCCTTGGCCAGCGTGCGGCAGATCTCGACATCGAAGCCCATCGACCCGCAGGCCACGGCGATCTCGGCGGCGCCCGCCGCGCCGGTGGCCAGGGTCAGGGCGAGTAACGCGGCAATACGCTTGACAGTCATGCAGGATTCCTTGTTTCAGTCGTGGCCAGGACCGCTTGCGCGAGACGCGGACGCCAGCCATCATTTCCGCCAGTGTAATGCCTCCAGCCCAAAACTGTCGCTGACTGTTGCATTTCGCGTAGAATCCTTCACTCGACAACAACGTTGAATGATTTGAACATGGCCCGCCCTCGCAAGACCGACGATCTCGCCGCCCTTCCCGCGCCCGCAGCCCCCGCGCCGCAGGCACGCCCTGCCCGTCCGCAGATGGCCGACATCGCCCGCCTGGCCGGGGTCTCCGTCTCGGCCGTCTCGCGCGCCCTGCGCGGCAGCCCGGACATCGGCGAAGACACCAGGAAGCGCATCGTCGAACTGGCGCGCTCGCTGAACTACACGGTCAACGTGGGCGCGGCCAACCTGCGCTTGAAGCAGAACAGCACCATCGCGGTGGTCATGCCGATCATGAACAACCTGCGCAAGCAGCTCACCGAGCCGTTCTTCATCAGCCTGATTTCCTCGATCGCCAACGCGGTGACCGACCGTGGTTACGACATGCTGCTCTCGCGCGTGGACGAACGCCGCGCCAATTTCGCCGATCCGTACTACACCGGCCGCGCGATGGGCCTGATCTTCACCGGCCAGTGGGTCGAGCACGACCAGCTCAACCAGCTGGCCATGGCCAAGGTGCCCTTCGTGGTGTGGGGCGAACAGCAGGCGCAGCAGATGTACTGCACGGTGGGCAGCGACAATCGCCATGGGGGACGCATCGCCACCGAACACCTGATCGCGCGCGGCGCGCGCCGCATCGCCATCGTGGGCGACTTCGACGGCCCCGAGCTGCGCAACCGCCACGAGGGCTACCTGGCCGCGCTGCAGCAGGCCGGCCTGCAGGCCGACCCCGCCTTGTACCTGCACACCAGCTTCGATACCAGCGTGGTCGAACGCGACGTCACCGCGTGGCTGGCCAAGGGCGTGCAATTCGACGCCGTGTTCGCCTGCAGCGACCTGATCGCGATCACCGTCATCAACGTCATGATCCGCCACGGCTTGCGCGTGCCCGAGGACGTGATCGTGGCCGGCTACGACGACATCGACCTGTCCAGCTACTTCCGCCCGTCGCTGACCACCGTGCGCCAGCCCATCGTCGATGCCGGGCGCGCGATCGTCGATGCGCTGGTCGAGCAGATCGAAGGCGGCCGCCCGCTGCCGCGCAAGCTGGTCACCCAGCTGGTGCAGCGCGACTCCACCAAGCGCTGATTCGTTGGCGGCGTCTCAATCCGGCCGGTAGTTCTGCCCCAGCGACATCGGGCGATTGAGCAGCAGCGTGCGCGGATTGCGGCAGATGATGACCAGCACCACGATGGTAGCCAGGTACGGCAGCATCGACAGAAATTGCGACGGCACCGTGATGCCCAGCGCCTGGCCGTGGAACTGCAGCACCGTGACCCCGCCGAACAGGTAGGCGCCGGCCAGCACGCCGCGTGCCTTCCAGGTCGCAAACACCACCATCGCCAGCGCGATCCAGCCGCGCCCCGCCGTCATCCCCTCGACCCACATGGGCGTGGCCACCAGCGACAGGTAGGCGCCCGCCAGCCCCGCCAGCGCGCCGCCGAACAGCACCGCGCCATAGCGCACGCGCGCAACCCCAATGCCGATGGCGTGGGCGCTGTCGGGCGCTTCGCCCACGGCGCGAATCACCAGGCCCAGGCGGGTTTTCGCCAGCACCCAGCCCACCAGCGCAACCAGCACGAAGGACGCCAGCACCAGCACGTCCAGGCGCACCAGGAGCGCGCCGATGCCGGGCACGCCGGCCAGTTCGGGAAACGGCAAGGGGCCGAGCGGACGCACCGTCTGGCCCGCCAGGCTGCGCCCGGCAAAGGCCGACAGGCCGACGCCGAACAAAGTCAGCGCCAGCCCGGTGGCCACCTGGTTGGCCTGCAGGGTCAGCACCAATACGCCAAACACCAATGCCAGCAGCACGCCCGCGCCCAGCGCGGCGCCCAGGCCCAGGGCGGCCGAGCCGGTGGACAGCGTGACGGCAAAGCCGGTGACGGCGCCGGCCAGCATCATGCCTTCGATGCCGAGATTGAGCACGCCGGCCCGTTCGGCCACCAGCTCGCCGATGGCGGCAAACACCAGCGGCGTGGCGGCGCCCGCCGTGCTGGCCAGAAGCGCAATCAGGTAGTCGGGATTCATGCGGCGCTCCTGGCCAGCTGCGCGCGCCGGCTGCCCCAGCGCAGGCGGTAGTGGATGAACAGGTCGGCCGCCAGCAGGTAGAACAGCAGCAGGCCCTGGAACAGGCCCGTGATCGCGGCCGGCAGGCCCAGTTCGATCTGGGCCGATTCGCCGCCGATGTACAGCAGTGCCATCAGCAGGGACGCCAGCAACACGCCCAGCGGATGCAGGCGCCCGACATAGGCCACGATGATGGCGGCAAAGCCGTAGCCGGGCGACACCGAGGGCTGCAGCTGGCCGATCGGTCCGGCCACCTCGCCCACGCCGGCGACGCCCGCCAGCGCCCCGCTGATCAAAAACGACGCCCACACATTGCGCCCTTCGCTGAAGCCCGCGTACAGGGCGGCGGCCGGCGCCATCCCCGCCACCTGCATGCGGTAGCCGGCAAAGGTCCTCGCGCAGAAGAACCAGGCCGCGGCCACGGCCGCCAGGGCAAGCACGAAGGCCACGTTCACGCGCACGCCTTCGGCGAGAAGCGGCAGCATGGCGGCCTCCGCAAACAGCTCGGATTGCGGGAAGTTGAAGCCGGCCGGGTCGCGCAGGGGACCATGCACCAGGTAGCCCAGGTACAGCTGCGCCACGTACACCAGCATCAGGCTGGTGAGGATCTCGCTGGTGTTAAAGCGCGTGCGCAGCAGCGCGGGGATGGCGGCCCAGGCCATGCCGGCCAGGGCGCCGGCGGCCAGCATGGCCGGCAGCAGCCAGGGCGCCGGCACGCTGGCCGCGTTCAGCGCCACCACGCCGCCGGCAATCGCCCCCATCACCAGCTGGCCTTCGGCGCCGATGTTGTTGACGTTGGCGCGAAAGGCCAGCGCCAGCCCGACCCCGCACAGGATCAAGGGCGTGGCCTTGAGCAGCAATTCGCCCAGGCCGTAGCTGGTCGCGGCCGGGTCGATGAAGTACACGCGGAAGGCATGCAGGGGCGCGTGGCCGAGCCACAAAAACAGCAGCGAGCCGGTGGCCAGCATGGCCAGCGCCGCCAGCAGGGGCGAGGCCAGCATCATCGCGCGCGAAGGCGCCGGACGCTTCTCAAGTCGCAGCATGCGGCGCCTCCGTGGCAAAGCCTCCGCCCATCCACACCCCGACCTGGTGCAGGCTGGTGTCCGCCGTGGCCAGCGTGGGCGACAGGCGCCCGCCCGCCAGCACGGCGATGCGGTCGCACACCATGAACAGTTCCTCCAGCTCCTCGGACAGCACCAGGAGGGCCACGCCGGCGTCGCGCAGCTCGATCATGGCCTGGCGAATCAGCATGGCCGCGCCCACGTCCACGCCCCAGGTGGGCTGGGCCAGCACCATCACTTTCGGCGCCAGCAGCATCTCGCGCCCAACGATGAACTTCTGCAGGTTCCCGCCCGAGAGGCTCGACGCCGCCGCCGCTTCGCTGGCGCACTTGACCTGGAAGCGCGTGACGATCTTGCGGGCGAAGTCGCGCACCAGGCGCCGGTCGACCAGCTTGTTGCGCACCAGGCCACTGGCGTAGCCGGTCAGGAGCGCATTGTCGGTCAGGGCCATGTCCGGCACCGCGCCGCGCCCCAGGCGCTCTTCCGGCACGAAGGACAGGCCCAGGGCGCGGCGCGCGGCCGCGTCCAGCCGGCCCACGTCCGCGCCGCCCAGCATGATGACGCCCGGCTGGCGCACCGGCTGCTCGCCCGAGATGGCGCGCAGCAGTTCCTGCTGGCCGTTGCCGGAAATGCCGGCGATGCCGACGATCTCGCCCGCGCGTACCGACAGCGACACCTCGCGCAGGTGCGCGCCAAACGGGTCGGGGTTGGGCAGGTTCAAGCTGTTGATGGCCAGGCGCACCTCGCCCGGCTCCCTGGGCGTCAGGTGGCACTCGGGCAGGTCGCCGCCGATCATCAGTTCGGCCAAGGTGTGCGCGCTGTGCTCGCGCGGGCGCGCGACGCCCGCCACCCGGCCGTTGCGCAGCACCGTGGCACGGTCGCACAAGCTGCGGATCTCGTCGAGCTTGTGGCTGATGTAGAGGATGCTGCAGCCTTCCTGGGCCAAGCGGCGCAGCGACGCAAACAGGGTCTGCACGGCGTCGGGCGTGAGCACCGAGGTCGGCTCGTCCATGATCAGGAGGCGCGGCGACTGCAGCAGGCAGCGCACGATCTCCACACGCTGGCGCTCGCCCACGGACATGCTGTGCACCAGGCGCTCCGGTTCGAGCGGCAGGCCGTAGTCGGCCGACACCTCGCGGATGCGCGGCGCCAGTTCGCGCGGCGAGATGCGCTGGTCGAGCGCCAGCGCGATGTTCTCGGCCACGGTCAGGGTCTCGAACAAGGCGAAGTGCTGGAACACCATGCCGATGCCGAGTGCGCGCGCCTGTGCCGGCGAGGCGATCTCGACTTCCCTGCCCTCCCATTCGATGCGTCCGGCATCGGGCCGCGTCACACCGTAGATGATTTTCATCAGCGTGCTCTTGCCGGCCCCGTTCTCGCCCAGCACCGCGTGGATTTCGCCGGGCTGCACCGCCAGGTCGATGGCATCGTTGGCCACCACCGCCGGATAGACCCTGGAAACGGCGTGCAAGGCCAGGCGCGGCGTGGCCTGCACCCGCTCGGCGCTAAGTGTCATGTGCTCTCCCATCTCAACAAGCTGTTATCAATTCTATACAAGCTTGAGACGAGGCGCGGCAGGCTTGCCGCGCTGCACCAGTCAAGGCGTGCGGTGGCCCGATCGGATATTGCGCAGCAGGAGCATGCCAAAGCCCACCATGATGGCCACGTCGGCGATATTGAAAATGCCTGTGCGCAGCGAGCCGATGCCGAGATTGAGGAAATCGGTCACGCCGCCATTGAACAGGATGCGGTCGATCAGGTTGCCCACGCCGCCGCCGGCAATCAGCGACACGGCGGCAATGTCGAACGCCTTGATGTCGGGTTTGCGCACCAGGTAGGCCAGCATGCCGGCCAGCGCGCACGCGACCGCCACGGTGAAGATCCCGAAGCGCAGCGACTCGGACAGCGAGGCGCCGATACTCAGAAAGGCGCCGTGGTTCTCGGTGTGCTGCAGGCGCAGCAGGTCGCCGAGGAAGGAATAGGTCACCGATTCCGGCAAGCCGGTGCGGACCAGCTGCTTGGTGGCCTGGTCGCAGCAGACGCAGGAGACCAGCACGATCAGCATGAGGGACACACGCTTGAGCATGTTCACGGAGCGCTCCATGGGCAATATGGCAAGCCCGTAGTGTACTCCCCTGCTCAACGCTTTCTGTTATAAATGGGCGCTTGCTTCGCTACATTTGAATTGTGTCGACGGGAGAGCGCATGAAAGCCACGCTGTTCACTTGCACGATCGGCGCCCTGCTGCTTTCCAGCAGCAGCGTCCAGGCCGCCGAATGGAGCGACACCGCGCTCAGCTACCGCTACGGCACCCGCTTTCGCGAGCCCTTCAATCCGCTCGACATCAGCAAGCACATCATCAACCTCAGCCACGCCAGCGGCTACAAGTACGGCAAGAATTACTTCAGCGCCGACCTGCTGCTGTCGGATGAAAACGATCCATCATCAAGCGGCTCGACCAATGGCGCGCACGAAGCCTACGTGCTGTACCGCCACACGCTGGACTTCGGCAAGCTCGCCGGGCGCAGCTATGCCTTCGGCCCCGTGCGCGGCGTGGGCGCCACCGTCGGCTTCGACTTCAACACCAAGACCGACGCCGGCTACAACTCCAGGAAGCGCATGCTGGTGGCCGGCCCCACCTTGATGCTGGACGTGCCGGGCTTCCTGGACGTGAGCCTCCTGGCGCTCTGGGAAAGCAACGCCCCGACCAACACCTTCACGCACGTGACGACGCCGCGCTACCGTTACGACACCCATCCGATGCTGTCGGCGGCCTGGGCGATCCCGTTCACGCTGGGCGTGCCGCTGTCGTTCGAGGGCTATGCCAACTTCATCGGCCGCAAGGGAAAAGACGAGTTCGGCGTACAGACGGCGCGCGAGACCAATATCGACATGCAGGTGATGTATGACGCCAGCCCCATGGTGGGCGCGGCGGCCAACACCTTCCGGGTCGGCGTGGAGTACCAGTACTGGAAGAACAAGTTCGGCAACAATTCCACCAACAATCCCGGCGCGTTCGCCAAAACGCCGATGGTGCGCGCGGAATACCATTTTTAATTCAAGAAGATGAAGGGAACCCGACCATGAAACGCCGCCGCCTGCTCGTTGCCACCGCCGCGCCAGCCGTCGCGCTGGCCTTGGCTACCTTGGTTTGTGCCCCCGCCTCGGCCCAGCAGGCGCCGCTGAAGGTCGGCTTCGTGTATGTCGGCCCGGTGGGGGACGCCGGCTGGACCTACGCGCACGACCAGGGCCGGCTGGAGATGGAGCGCAACCTGGCCGGCAAGGTCAAGTCCACCATCGTGGAAAACGTGCCGGAGGGCGCGGACGCCGAGCGCGTCATCCGCAAGCTGGCCGCCGATGGCCACAAGCTGATCTTCACCACCTCGTTCGGCTTTATGAACCCGACCGAAAAGGTGGCGCGCGCCTTTCCCAACGTGGTGTTCGAGCACGCCACCGGCTTCAAGCAGGCGCGCAACATGGGCAATTACGAAACCCGCACCTATGAGGGCGCCTACCTGCTGGGTGTTATCGCCGGCAAGATGACCAAGACCAATACGCTGGGCATGGTGGTCTCGTTCCCGATCCCCGAAGTCATCCGCAACATCAATGCCTTCACCTTGGGGGCGCAAAGCGTCAATCCGAAGATCCGCACCAAGCTGGTATGGGTGAATTCCTGGTACGACCCCGCCAAGGAGCGCCAGGCCGCCGAAACCCTGATCGCCCAGGGCGCGGACGTGCTGGGCCAGAGCGTGGATTCGCCCGCCACGCTGCAGGTGGCGCAGGAACGCGGCAAGCTGGCCTTCGGCTGGGACTCGGACATGACGCGCTTCGCGCCCAAGGCGCACCTGACCGCCGCCGTCAACCACTGGGGCGGCTTCTATACCGACACCGCCAAGGCCGTGCTGGCGGGGACCTGGAAGCCGGCCGAGGTCAAGGGCGGCCTGGCCAACGACATGATCCGCCTGACGCCCTTGAACAAGAGCGTGCCGGCCGATGCGGTGAAAGCGTTCGAGGCCAAGAAGGCGGCCATCGCGGCCGGCTCCTTCGCCCCCTTCCAGGGGCCGCTGAAGGACCAGACCGGGGCCCAGCGCGTTGCTGCCGGCCCGGGGCCATCGATCAAGGAGCTGATGGCGATGAACTGGTTCGTGCAGGGAGTGGAAGGAACGTTGCCGAAGTAGCCGGCAGCCCTCACAACAAAACAGCCAGCCGGGCAGGCGCCGGGCTGGCTGTGGGTACATCTACGAGGCTGAAGGGAACCTAGTCGAGCTTCCAGGCGTAGTCCACCTTGGTCCAGGTCTGCGCGGGTGCGCCGTCCTTGGTGCCCGGCTTGAACTTGCAGGCGCTGATGGCCTTGATGGCCGCCTTGTCCAGATTCTTGAAGCCGCTGGTCTTCTCCAGCTTGGAATCGGCCACGGTGCCGTCCGGATTGACCAGGAAGGACATCGTCACGGTCCCCTGCTCTTCGTTCATCAGCGATGCCTTCGGATACTCGGCCTTGCACTTGGCCGCTTCGAATACGGCGGGCACCTCGGCCGCGCCGGCAGCGCTGGCGACCATCGCGGCCAGCAGCGTGCCCAGAAATCGCTTGTTCGTAGACATACCGTTCACCCTCAAATCAGACGATCAGGATTGTTTGCGTCGGGCGATCAGAGTGCCCAGACGTAGTTCACTTTGGTCCAGGTCTGAGCCAGCGCGCCATCCTTGGTGCCCGGCTTGAACTTGCAGGCCGAAATGGCTTTCACGGCGGCCTGGTCGAGGTTCTTGAAACCGCTGGTTTTCTCAACCTTCGAATCGAGCACGCGGCCTTCCGGCGACACCAGAAACATCATCGCGACTGCACCTTCCTCTTCGTTCATCAGCGAGGCTTTCGGATACTCGGCCTTGCAATTCTTGGCGTCGAACTGGGCCGGGACTTCACTTGCGAATGCGCTGCTGCCGGCGGCGGCAAGGGCGAGGGCTGCGATGATGCGGATAGAGCTTTGCTTCATGGTTTGGACTTCCCCATTTTGGTGTTAACGATTAAAACGATTACGATTAAAACAATTACGATTGAAACTTAGAATTCTTCCCACTCGTCGGCTGCTGCGGCGGCGGCCACCTTGCGCGGCTTGGCCGGCGCGGCTGCTTCGGCTTGCGCGGCAGGACGCTTCAGGGCCGGGCGCGCCGCTTTCTTCGGCACCACCGCCGGGACGGTCGCCGCTACCGGAGCTGCAACCGGGGCCACCGGGGCCACGTCGGCGATCACCGGCTCGCTCATCACGTGGCGCTCTTCGCCTTCGACCAGCTTGAAGATGCTGACCACGTGGGCCAGTTCATTGGCCTGGTCCTGCAGGCTCTGAGCGGCGGCGGCGGCTTCCTCCACCAGCGCGGCGTTCTGCTGGGTCATGCTGTCCATCTCGATGATCGACAGGTTCACCTGCTCGATGCC
>JBKHWY010000074.1:0-13009 GCA_046566285.1 Gammaproteobacteria bacterium
CAGATGGTTCACGTCGCGCAGTTCGATTTTCTTTTCCGCCGCCACCGGACGCAGGCGGTTGAGCAAGGCGTTGGCGCAGGTGTAGTCGATGCGGGTCAGGCGCGAGCAGTCCAGCAGCACCACGCTGGCCTGCGCCACGTAGGCGTCGATGGAGGAGAGCAGGTTGGTCGGGTCGCCTTCCACCAGCGGGGGCAGCATGAAGCGTTCGTTGGCCACCGGCGCGTGGGTACGCGAGGCGGTGGCTACCTTGTGCGGCGCCACGAACGAGGGCGGCGAGACCTCGTACGTGATGCAGTAATCCATCGCGATTTCTTCGAAGTCCTTTTCGCGGTTCATCAGCTGCAGCAGTTCCAGTAGCAGCAGCCAGGGCGCTTCGCTGGCCTCGCGGCGGCCGATCTCGATGCTGGAGCGCAGCTGCTCGGCCAGTTCGCCGGCGCCGGCCACGATCAGTTCGCGCTCGCGCCGGCGCAGCGTCACCAGCGCATCCTTGAGCAGGGCGCAGCCTTCCGGCATCACGGCGGGCAGGTGCGAAAATTCCACCCGCAGCACCGGGCTGTCCTCGGCCAGCTGCAGCAGGCGCTGCACCTGCGGCGCGCAGCCGGCGTCCAGGATGCCGGTGAAGGTCACGGTGGGGGTGACGCCGGCAAAGGAATTCTGCTCGCCGCCGGTGGGCGCCACGCTCCAGGCCGGCGGCGAGGTCTCGAACTGGCTGGCGTAGTCGATGGCGACGTTGTCGAAGTCGTCGTGGCGGCCGCCAATCTGGTACAGGTCGACCAGCAGCCACCACACGGTGCGGGCGGTCTGGCCGACTTCGGCCAGGCTGTCCTTGAGCATGAATTCGGCGATCTCGGCCTGGCCGTTGGCGTACAAAATCGCGATTTCCTCGATCACCGGCGCGGTCTGCGCCAGCGCGGGCGCGACCGGCAGCTCGTCCTCGCCCATCAGCTCGGTAGTGGCCAGTTCCAGCAGCGGCAGGGTGGCCGCTTCTTCGTTGAACAGCTGGGTGTTGGTGCGCGGGCGGCGCGGCCCGCTGCCCCAGGCCGGTTCCGGGGTATTGAAGATGTCCTGCGCCATGGCCGATTCGATGGCGTCGATCTTGGCGGCCGTCTCGCGCGCGATCTCGCGCTGGCGTGCGCGCTCGGCTTCGGTCATCAGGCGCGAGGATTCGCCCATGCGCATGCGGGTCGATTCGCCCGAACGCATGCGCGTCGATTCTCCCGCGCGCAGGCGGGTGTTCGGCGCGTTCGCGTCGGTATCCTCGTTTTTCTTCTTGAAGATGGAGAACAGACCCACGTTGTTTACCTTGCTCCGCTGCGCATATCCCGTCCGTTAGTGTATCTCATCGGAAAGAAAATGCCGACTCTGTAGGACTTAGAAACAAAAAAGCATGCGATTGCAGCCGCATGCTTTTCTGGTTGAGGCATCACGTGTTCAATCGCCGTACAGTTTTTGCTTGAGTTCACGGCGTTGCTGGGCTTCCAGCGACAGCGTGGCGGTGGGACGCGCGATCAGGCGCGGAATGCCGATCGGTTCGCCCGTTTCCTCGCACCAGCCGTACTCGCCCGCATCGATGGCCGCCAGCGACTGCTGCACTTTCTTGAGCAGCTTGCGCTCGCGGTCGCGCGTGCGCAATTCCAGCGCGTGCTCTTCCTCGATGGTGGCACGGTCGGCCGGGTCCGGCACCAGCACGGTCTCGCGCAAGTGTTCGGTGGTCTCGCCGGCATTTTTCAGCAGGTCCTTTTCCAGCTGCTGCAGCCGGGCCTTGAAGAAGGCCAGCTGGGCCGGGTTCATGTAATCCTTGTCGCTCATTGCCCGGATTTCTTCCTCGGTCAACAGGCGCTCTTCTGCGCTCACGGCGGGGGTCGATTTTGTTTTAGTCATGACTTCACTTACCTTCGATACGACAGAGGTTTTCATTTTATCAGCTAACTCGGCAGTAACACGGCCGCTTGCACGAGCGTGTCGCTCACCTCATCAGTCCCACATCCTGCACGCGCTGTGGTGCCAACCACAACCGGGACAGTTTATACCAAACATTGTTCCAGCCCACGGATAAACACATCTTTGGGTAAATTTTTGCCGATAAACACCATCTTGCTGCCACGTTCCTCATCGTCGCGCCATTTCGCGCCCAGGTCGCTGCCCATGATCTGATGCACGCCCTGGAATACCACCTTGCGGTCGGCCCCGTCCATCAGCAGCACGCCCTTGTAGCGCAGCATGCTCGGCCCGAAGGCTTGCACCAGGCCGCCCAGAAATTCATCCAGGCGCGCCGGATCGAAGGGCCGGGTGCTCTTGAACACGAAGGCGGCGATGTCGTCGCTGTGGTGGCCATGGTGGTGATCATGGCTGTGATCATGGCTGTGGTCGCAGGCGTCGGTGTGCACATGCTCATGATCGTGGTCGTGATCGTGGGCCTCGTCCGTCGTCAGGAAGTCCGGGTCCAGCTCCAGCTTGTCGTTCAGATTGAAGCCGCGCAGGTCCAGCACGTCGGTGATCGGGGCGACGCCGAAATTGGACAGGCTGACGGGCGCACGCGGGTTGATGCGCTTGAGGCGCTGCTTGAGTTCCGCCAGCTGGCCTTCGCCGACCAGGTCGGTCTTGGACAGCAGGATCTTGTCGGCAAACCCCACCTGGCGCTGGGCTTCCTCGTGCTGGTCCAGCTGGGCCATCGCGTGGCGGGCGTCGACCACAGTCACCACCGCGTCGAGCAGGTAGTAAGCACCCACTTCCTCATCCACGAAAAAGGTTTGCGCCACCGGGCCCGGGTTGGCCAGGCCGGTCGTTTCGATGACCACGCGGTCGAAGGCCAGTTCGCCCCGCTCGCGCTTGGCGGCCAGGTTGGTGAGCGCCGCGATCAGGTCGCCGCGCACGGTGCAGCAGATGCAGCCATTGTTCATTTCGACGATCTGCTCGCGGCTTTCCTGCACGAGGATCTCGTTGTCGATGTTTTCCTGCCCGAACTCGTTCTCGATCACCGCGATCCGCAAGCCGTGGTTGTCGTGCAGGATGCGGTTGAGCAGGGTGGTCTTGCCCGCGCCGAGAAAGCCGGTCAGGATGGTGCTGGGTATCAGTTCCATGGATTGCTGTCGAGACGAATGGAGACGCGCCGGCAAGGTGGCCGGATTAACCGGGCGATTATGCCGGATTTCCCTCCACCCCACCAATGTGCAGCTTACAACAGCCGATTTCCTTGAGCCGCATCATGCGTATGGCAGATCTGCGCGGCACGTATTTGGGCGGTAACAGCGCATTTATTTTCGCCGGGCACGGGGATGGGCCTGATCATAGACGGCCGCCAAGTGTTGGAAATCCAGCGCCGTGTACACCTGGGTGGAGGCAATGCTGGCGTGGCCCAGCATTTCCTGCACGGCGCGCAGGTCGCCGGAGGATTGCAGCACATGCGAGGCAAACGAGTGCCGCAGCATGTGGGGATGCACGTGCACCGGCGTGCCGGCCCGCAGGGCGTGCTGCTTCAGGCGCTGCTGCACCACGCGCGCACTGATGCGCGTGGCGCGTGCGGACACGAACAGGGCGCAACTGCCGTCGCGCGGGGCGGGGCGCACGGCCAGCCAGTCGGTGATGGCCGCCAGCGCATGGCTGCCCACCGGCACCTTGCGCATCTTGCCGCCCTTGCCGGTCACGATGACTTCGGCGCCGGCCATGTCCACCCAGCCCAGCGAGGTGCTGCCGTCCGGGTATTTGTGGTGCTGCAGGTCCAGCCCGGCCAGTTCCGAGACCCGCAAGCCGCTCGAATACAGCAATTCGAACATGGCGCGGTTGCACAGTTCAGGGGGGGCGGGCGCGGCGCTGGCGTGGCTGGGTGGCGCGACCAGCTGCACGGCCTGGTCCACCGGCAGCGCTTTCGGCAACTGTTTCGCGCGTTTGGGAGCGCGGATGCCGTCCACCGGATTGGACGCCAGCGGGGTTTCGCGCGCCAGCCAGGCAAAGAACACCCGCCAGCACGAGAGTTTCCGGGCGATCGAGCGCGGCGCCAGCTCCCTGGCGTGCAGGCTGGAGGCGACGCGGCGGATGTCGGCGTAGGCCAGCTCGTCCCAGCGCTTGTCGGGAGTGAGCGCGATCAGTTCGAGCAGGTCGCGCCGGTAGGCTGCCAGGGTCAGGGCCGACAGCTGGCGCTGGGTGGCCAGCTGGACCAGGTAGCGCTCGACCCATTCCTGCCTGGTGCGCATGACGGGCCGGCCTGCGACCTAGCGGCTGCTGCGCAGCGCGGCCAGGGCGGCGCTGGCGGTTTCGCCGATGTGGGTGAGGAAGTCGGTGGCCATGTGCGAGGCGAAGCGCTCCGGGTCGGGCGAACCGAGGATCAACAGGCCGAAGGCGCTACCGGCCTGGGTCAGCGGCAGGATCACGGTCGACTGCACGCTGGCGGCGTCTTCCAGCCAGCGCACGGCTTCGAAATCGTTATTGCTGCCGCAGTAGGGCGCGCGCAGGCTGTTGGCGAAGATGCGCGCGTCGTCCGAGACGCCCTGGGTAAACCAGCTGTCGGCGTATTCCGGCGCCAGGTTCCACAGGCGCACGGTGGCGTGCGGCACGCTGAAGTGGGTGCGCAAGCCTTCGGTCAGGGCGCGCGGCAGGTCGGCATCGTGGCGCGCGGCCAGCAGGGCTTGCGTCCAGGCGTGGAACTTGTTGGCAATCGCCGCGTTTTCCTCGGCCGTGCGGATCAGGTCGGCCATGCGCAGTTCCAGGTTGCGGTACTTGTCGCGCATGACTTCCATCTGGCGTTCCTGCAGCGACACGGCCTTGCCGGTCAGCGGGCTGGACAGCTTCACCGTGCCTAGCAGGGCGGCATGTTCTTCGAAAAAGGCGGGATGGTCGGCCAGGTAGCGGGCGACCTCGTGGGAGTCCAGTGTTGCGGTCATTGAAGTGTGTGAAGCTTTGAAAGTGCCGCAATTCTAACCGACCTGGCCGTCCGCAGGCCCCGCCCGGGGAAAAAGTCCGGGCGGGGCTGGCCGGTCAGAAGCGGTGGCGGATGCCCAGCTGGACTGCGCGGCTGTTTTCGCCCGGCACCAGGGCGAAGCCACCGGCCGCGCCGGCCGTGCCCGGCGTAAACTGGCCGTCGTTCTGGTTCTTGATGTGCGCGAACACGGTATAGATGTCGGTGCGCTTGGACAGATTGTAGTCGTAGCCCACCGCCAGCAGGGTGACGTCGCTGTTGGAACGGGTGCGGTCGTCCTGGCGTGCGGCCGAGGCCATGATGCGGCCCGGTCCCAGGCGGTAATGCAGGCCGACCTGGTAGCCGTTGGCGTCCATCTGCGAGTTGGCGGTGATGTTGGTGGTGAAGATATTGGTCAGGCCCGCCACCTGGGCGGCCGACAGCCCCGAGGCGCGCAGGGCCGGCGCGATCTGCCCATTGAACGCGGCCAGGTATTCGGCCAGCAGCACCGAATTGGGGTTGCGCTGGCGGGCGTAGCCGGCGAACAGCTTCCAGTTGCCGGTCAGGTAGGAGCCGCCCACGATGGACGTGCTCAGGCTGCGGCGGTCGGCCTGGTCGGTGCCGCGGTTGTGGCCAATGCCCACGTCCCAGCCGTTGGCCTTGTAGGTCAGCGCGCCGCCCACGAAGCGGTTGTAGCGGCCCAGGTAGCCCGAGCCCTTGACCCCGTACATCAGCGAGCCGCCGATGCCCGACGGGGTGGTGAAGCGGTACTGGACCGAGCGCTGCGAGCGGATGTCGGCGCCAAAGTTGGTGAAGCCGGCGGTGCCGGTGGTGATGCCGCCCCAGGTGCCGGCGGTGCCGGTCTCGAACGCGTCGGCGGCGGCGAACACTTCATAGGCGGGCGTGTACATGCGCCCGAACAGGACGGCGCCGACCGGCGTCACCAGTCCGACCATCGCGGTACGGTCGAACAAGGCTTTTTCCGGGTTGACGGCCGGGCCGCCCTTGGGCTGGATGGCGCTGCGCATGGCGGCCAGCACCGGCGCCGGGAAGGCCTGCATGCCGCGCGTCAGGTACAGGCCGGGATTGTCGCTGACCAGGGTCGGCACCTGGGTGCCGGTGTCCAGTTCCACCCGCGCTTCGAGGTTGAAGATGGCCTTGTAGCCGTTGCCGATGTCTTCCGTGCCCTTGACGCCCAGGCGCGAGCCATCGGCGCCGCCGCTGATGATCTTGGTGGGCATGTCCTGGGTCTTGTGGATGCCCACATCGGCGATGCCGTAGACCTGCACGGACGATTGCGCCAGGACGGGCGCGCTGAAGGACAGGGCAATTGCGGCTGCGAGGGTGGTGGCTTTCATGCGGTCTCCGGTTTTATTGTTTGTACGTTTGTACCTGTGCGCGAATACGTGCGATTCGTTCAACTCAATATGCCAGCTAGGCCAGGGCTTGTACAGGACGCCTTGGGATCGGGGGCGCCTGGAGTTGCGAGAACGACACTGGCGCGCGCGCCAACGAAAAAGGGCGGACCGAAGTCCGCCCTTGCTCAGCCGATCAAGCCACCGGAGGCTTAGAACGCGTGGTTCACGCCCAGTGCGAAGGTGTTGACCTTGCCGTCGCCGATTTCCTTGCGCGATGCATCGGTGTAGATGTAGGTGCGCTTGGACAGGCTGTATTCATAGCCCAGCGAGAATTGCTTGGTCTTCTGTTCGCCGTTGTTCAGGATGCCCTGGGTCTTCTGGCCGTAACCTGCCAGGATCTTGCTTGCGCCCAGGGTGTAGTTGGCGCCCAGTACCCATGCGCGCGAGGTCCACTGGTTGGCCATGGTGTGCTCGCGGTCCTGGTGCGAGTAGGTGCCCATCAGCTTCAGGTCCGGGGTCACCAGGAACGAAGCGGCAGCCGAGTACAGTTCGGTTTCGATGGCGTTGCGCTCGGCGCCGATCAGCAGGGCGGCCGGACCGTTCTTGTAGGTCACCGACACCGAGTACGGATTGACCGAAGCCTGGGCGCCGGCAGCGTACTGAGGCGCAGCCACGGTGCCGCGGCCGATGATCGGGTTGGCGCCGTTCGACTCTTTGGTGGCCACCGACACGTTCACCTGGAAGCCCGCCACTTCAGGCGAGTTGTAGAACACGGCGTTCGAGAAGCGGTTGGCCGAGTTGCCTGGCAGGCCCAGTGCGTCGGTCGAGTAGGTGTTGCCGCCCACCAGCAGGTCGGTGTAGAAGCCGGTCGGGCTGGGGATCGCGTGGAAGGGATCGAACGCGGCGATGCTTTCCTGGTACGACGACAGGCCGCGGCCGATGCGCACGGTACCGAAGTCGCCTTGCAGGCCCACGCGGCTCTGGCCCTGGAACAGCGGACGCTGGACGCCGCCGGCGCCTTGCTCGTTGGTGCCGGTGTCCGGCTCGTAGCGCATTTCCAGCTGGAAGATTGCTTTCAGGCCGTTACCGAGTTCTTCAGTGCCCTTGAAACCCAGGGTGTTGTTCGCGCGCTTGCCGATTTTCAGGGTCTGGTCGGTTTGTTTCACGAAGCCGGCATCGATATTGCCGTAAATGACCACAGCCGATTGTGCGTGCGCGACGCCGGCGGATGCGCCGAGAACTGCGAGTGCCAGAAGCGTTTTTTTCATTTAAAAGTCCTTAAGTTTGAATATTGGTAATCCATTGAGCGTTGAGTTTTCAGTGAATTTGCTGAACGCCGGGATGTTGGAACCTTATAGGCATGCTGCTGCGATACCGCGGGATTGGTTAATTATGACTGCTCACATTGGTTGAAAGCTAATAAATCGTCCCGTGCTGTTGTATTTTTGAAACGGCAAACGAGCAATTTTTCCGGTGGTAAAAGGCTCCGTTCGCAACACTTATTGGTAAGAATTCCATTCTTGTTTCCACACAACGTTTGTGCGAAATCAAGGAAACCTCGGGTTTAGAACAAAGGCTTGTGCTCGCTGAAGTAGACTGGGTCATCGCCGATTACGTAACGACAAGCGGGACAATCGTTGTGTCCGGGCAACCGGATTGGCGCTATCCACACATCCTGAGCCCGCCTTTCGACCAATTTTTGTGATTGCATGAACGATGGCCAACCGTGAAGAACTAGCGCTTATCCGTGGCGCGCGCGCAGGACGGATGGATGCCCAGCTCGAGCTGGGCAAACTCTATTTATTTGGCAGTGCCGGGCTCCCCAAGAGCCTGCCGACCGCCCTGCACTGGCTGGACCGGGCCGCGCGCCAGGACTGTGCCGAGGCGTGCGAGTTGATCGGCATGCATATCCCGCTCGACGTGGCGCTGCAAAGCACGCTGGCTCTGACCGCCTGGTACGAGCGCGCCTTCGACGCCGGCGTGGTACGGGCTGGTGTCGTCATGGCGCAGCTCATGCTGGGCAACCAGCCGGCCGAGGTGGAAGCCGGGCGGCGCAACAAGGCCCTGGGCGCGCTGGACGCGGCCATGCGCGCCGGTCAGCCCGAGGCCCAATGGCTGCTGACGCGCTACCGCGCGGCGCTGCCGGCCGCCAGCCAGGGTGCGGCAGCAGCGGGCGCGCCGGCGCCGCGGCCCCTGCCCAGCGTGCCGCCGATGCCGATGCGCCAGCCGCGTTGCCTGGGCGGGGTGCTGCCCACCGGGCAGTGCAGCTCGCTTGACGGCGCCTGGCAAGCCTGCCAGTGGCAATCCTACCTGGAGCGCGCACTGCCGCTGGCACGCCAGATCGTCCATGCCATGTCCAACGGTAACAAGCTGACTGTGCGCCCCAGCCCGGAAGAAGTCATTTTGCTGTCGCGCTGCGCGCGCCTGGCCAGCGGCACCGAAGGCGGCGCCCAGGTGAGCCTGGACGAACTGCACCGCTTCTGGGAAATCGCCGCGGCCGAAAACGATCGCCATGCCCAGATGGCCGTGGGCCTGTGGTACGCCCGCATGCACGTGGACGGGCGGCGCGTAACGGCCGCCACCGGCTCGGCCAACTTCAAGAAAGCGATCCGCTGGCTGACCCTGGCGGGGGAGCAGGGCATGGCCGAAGCGTGGTATGCGTTGTCGCGTATTTATATCAAGCCGGAATTCTCGCAACGCAACGTCGCCGACGCCCAGCGTTACCTGGAGCGCGCGGCCGAGATGGGCTACCGCGAAGCCCAGCTGGAATGCGGCCACAGCGCCTGGCGCGCGCGGCGGGAACACGAGAACAATGACGTGCGCGCCATTTTCTGGCTGCAGAAAGCGGCGGCCCAGGGCTGCGAGCAGGCGCGCGAACAGCTCGACCGCATCGCTCCGCGCGGCCAAGGACCGGCCTACAGCTGGTGCACCAACCTGGCGGTGAGCCGCGAACTGACCGCCACCTATCCGCTGCTGGCCGGCCGGCTGGAGCTGGCGGCCCTGTTCGGGCTGTCGCGCGCGGAAGCGCTGCTGCTGGACATCAAGACGGCCGACCAGGGCCACTGCCTGGTGATCGACATCCGCGCCAGCTACGGACGCAGCAAGCGCCGCCTGATCGCGGTGGGCAGCGCGGCGGAGCGCCAGGTGCTGGACCGCATCAGCCGGCTGTTCGACAACGTCGATTGCGGCCCGAACGGACCGGAAGGCAATTACCGCCAGCGCCTGTACCGGCTCAAGACGGTGCTGCCGGATCTGGCCCATGCCGATGAGCATGAAGTGGATGCGCTTGAGATGGCGGCCTGAAGGCGGCCTGAAGGAGGGCGTGACGGGGGGCGTGCCGAGGCCGACAGGCTCGGTCTGGTCTAGATCTCGATCTCGCCCTCGAACACCGTCACGGCCGGGCCGCTGAGGTACACGCTCTGGCCGGGTCCAGCCCAGGCAATCGACAACTCACCGCCGCGGGCGCTGACCCGCACGGGCGAATCGAGCAGTCCGCGCCGGATGCCGGCCACCACGGCCGCGCAGGCGCCGGTGCCGCAGGCCAGTGTTTCGCCGGCGCCGCGCTCGTACACGCGCAGGCGGATGTGCTGGCGATCGACCACCTGCATGAAGCCGGCGTTCACTTTTTTCGGAAAGCGGCTGTGCTGTTCGATCAACGGTCCCGTGTCCGGCACCGGGGCCGTGTCGACATCGTCCACCACCTGCACGGCGTGCGGGTTGCCCATCGAGACGACCGACACGAACACCGTCTTGCCTTTCAACGACAACGGCCAGAGCGTGTCGTCGCCCTCGGCCCAGCCACCCAAGCCGCTGGCCTCGAACGGCACCTCGGCCGGGTCCAGGCGCGGCGGGCCCATGTCGACGCGAATGCTGCCGTCCGCCTCGATGCGCGGTTCGATCACGCCCATCATGGTCTCGACCCGGATGGCCGCTTTGCGGGTCAAGCCCTTCTCGGTGACGAACTTGACGAAGGCGCGCGAGCCATTGCCGCACTGTTCCACTTCGCCGCCATCCTGGTTGAAGATGCGGTAGCGGAAGTCGGCGTCCGGCGCGCTGGGCTTCTCCACCACCAGGATCTGGTCGGCGCCCACGCCGAAGCGGCGGTCGCCCAGGTGCTTGTATTGGTCGGCCGTCAGGTTGACATCCTGGTTGATGGCGTCGATGACAACGAAGTCGTTGCCGGCGCCGTGCATTTTGGTGAATTTGAGTTTCATGGGCACAGTATAAAGGCGCAGTATAAATGAGCTGAAGGGCCGAGCGTCAGCGGCGCGCATACGGCGACGGCTCGCCCGGTGGGCGCGTCTTGAAGCGCTTGTGGGTCCAGAAGTATTCCGCCGGCGCTTCGCGCACGCGCTCCTCGATGAAGGCATTCATGCGGCGCGCCGATTCCAGCATGTCCTCGCCCGGATAATTTTCGAAGGCGGGATAGAACTTCACCTTCCAGCCGGCGTAGTTGGGCAGGAAGGTGGCCACCACCGGCACCACGGCCGCGCCGGTGGAGGCGGCCAGGCGCCCGGGCGCGGTCAAGGTGGCGGCTGGCACGCCGAAGAAGGGCACGAAGGGCGCGTCCTTGTCGCCGAAGTCCATGTCGGGCAGCATGAAGTAGGGCAAGCCTTTACGCATGGCGCGGATGATGGGCTTGACCCCTTCCTTGCGGGAAAACAGCTGCACCGGGCGAAAGCGCGAACGTCCACGCCGCAGCACTTCGTCGAACACCTTGTTTTTCTGCTTCACATAGATGGAGCACAAGCTGGTTTCCAGCATCACCGCCACGCCGGCCACGTCCAGGCACACAAAGTGCGGGCACAGCAGGATGGTCGGCCCGGCCGCGATCTGCGCCAGCGGCACGCCCGGCTCGACGTGGATCAGGCGGCGCAGGCGGGCGGGCGAAGCCCACCACAGGATGGCGCGTTCCCAGATGCTGCGGGTGTAGGCCTGGAAGTGCTGGCGCGCGATGCGCACGCGTTCGGCTTCGGGCAGCTCCGGCATCGTCATGCGCAGGTTGACGAGCGCCACGTGGCGGCGCGAGCGCAGCAGCACGAACAGCAGGCTGCCGAGGGCGTCGCCGATTCGCCCCAGGATGGGCAGCGGCAGCCAATGCAGCAGCCACATCAGTCCAATCAGCAGCTTCATGCGGTGGCCTGTTCCGGTGGCGCTTCCACGCCCTCGGGCTGCTTGTAGCGGTTGTAGCTCCAGAAATACTGGGCCGGGCAGCCGGCGATCAATTGTTCCATCGCCCGGTTGATGGCGGCCGCCTGCTCGGCCGGGGTGCCGGACAGGTCGCCCTCGAACGGCACGAAATGCACCAGGTAGCCACGGCCGCGCGGCAGCCGCTCGGCATAGGTGAGGATGATGACGGCGTTGCCCAGTTGCGCCAGCTTGGCCGGCAAGGTCATGGTGTAGGCCGTTCGCCCGAAGAAGGGCGCCCACACGCCTTCGCCTTCGGACGGCACCTGGTCGGGCAGCACGCCCACCGGTTCGCCCCGCTTCAGGCACTTGGCCAGCATGCGCACGCCGGACAGGTTGGCGGGCGCCAGCTCGAGGTTGTGGCGCGCGCGGGCCCCTTCCACCAGCGGCTTGAGGGCCGCTTTGCGGGGCGGGCGGTACATCACGGTGAGCTTGACGCGGCGGGCGATCTGCTGCGCCGTCATCTCGAAGCAGCCCAGGTGCGGCGTCAGAAACACGATCCCGCGCCCGCGCGCCAGGGTGTCTTCCACCAGCTCGAAATTGCGTTCCTGCGCGACGCGACCCACGCGCTCGGGGGAGGCGCACCAGACGAAGGCCAGCTCGATGATGGATTTGCCCGCTTCGGCCACGGCAGCGTGCAGATGAGCGCCGTAGCCGGCATGTTCGAGGTTGCTGCGCAGGCGTTTGCGGTAGGAGGGCGAGGCCAGGTACACCAGCCAGCCCAGCGCGCTGCCGAGCACATGCAAGGCAGGCAAGGGAAAGACCGATAAAAGCCGGAAAAGAGGAACGAGCATGAAGTTAATCTGGTGTTAGAAGCAGCGAGAAAAGCAGCGAGTTGCTTGGCCAAAATTTCGGAAGGAGCGTAAAATACCACGGAGCAGGATCCGCCGAGTTAATAGACAACTTGCGAAGCGGAATATAAATGTCGCTAAAGCGTCGCAGGGGCTTCCTCTTACTGCGACTTTACCAACTTCAGCAGTAATAGGAGTCTCTGCATGTCCATCGATTACCTCTTCACCTCCGAATCCGTCTCGGAAGGCCATCCCGACAAAGTCGCCGACCAGATTTCCGACGCCATCCTGGATGCCATCCTGGCCCAGGACCCGCGCGCCCGCGTGGCCGCCGAAACCCTGTGTAACACGGGCCTGGTCGTGCTGGCCGGTGAAATCACCACCCACGCCAACGTCGATTATATTCAGGTCGCGCGCGAGACCATCAAGCGCATCGGCTACGACAACACCGACTACGGCATCGACTATCGTGGCTGCGCCGTGATGGTGTGCTACGACAAGCAGTCGCCCGACATCGCCCAGGGCGTGGACGAAGGCGCCGGCATCGACCTCGACCAGGGCGCGGGCGACCAGGGCTTGATGTTCGGCTATGCCTGCGACGAGACGGCCGAGCTGATGCCCGCCGCCATCCACTACGCGCACCGCCTGGTCGAGCGCCAGTCGCAGCTGCGCAAGGATGGCCGCCTGCCATGGCTGCGTCCGGACGCGAAATCCCAGGTCACGCTGCGCTACGTGGACGGCCGTCCGGTGGCCGTGGACACCGTGGTGCTGTCCACCCAGCA
>JBKHWY010000075.1:0-12892 GCA_046566285.1 Gammaproteobacteria bacterium
AGATGCAGCGGCGCGCCACCGTGCGCGAGTCCATCCCCCAGGTGCTGCTGATTGGCCTGGGTGTGGTCATCGTGCTGCTCCTGACCGGAGGACACTAGCCATGCTGTCAAGCCTGTTCGCCTACCTCCACCGCGTACGGGCGGAGCGGCTGGCGCAGCGCTCACCCTACAAAGCCCAGCTGGCCGAGCTGCCGCCCGGGCTGTATCCGTTCTGGGCCAGCCGCGCGCCGCTGGAGATGAACATCCAGTCCAACGTCCTGGCCTTTACCTTCGCCGCCGAAGCGCTGATGCAGGTGTTCGCATCGGAAGATCCCTACGTCGGCATGGACTTGCACTCGGCCGAGGCGGCCGACTCGGTATGGCGCGCCTGGACTGCGCATGCGCCGATGGAATTGGAGCAGTTCTGCGTCACGCATTTCGGCCGCGTGATCGATTATGTGCCGCTGGAGTTCGATGACAGCGCCTTGCCGGATGCAGCGGACGAGGAAACCAGCTGGCACAGCGACAGCCGCACGCAGAGCTCCTACGATACGGAAGACGCGTCGGTGGACGAGGATGAGGAAGCCGAGGACCCGGACGAAGACGAGGACGAGGACGAGGACGAGGACGAGGACGAGGACAGCAATAGCGATACCGACAGCAGTGAAAGCAGTGAAAGCAGCGACAGCGGCAGCGACGACAACAAGGATTGAGCGGCCGGGATGAACGGCGCCTGCCAGCATGGCATAATTACTGCGCGTAAATACCGATTTAACACGCCAACAGGAGCCGACAATGCTGACCCCGACCCTCGCCGCGCTGGCCCGCTTCAAGGCCGGCCGCCTGACCCGGCGCTCGCGCTACAAGGCCCAGCTGGACGATTTGCCGGCGGGGCTGTTCCCCTACTGGGCCGCAAGCGCCCACCGCGAATTCGAAGGCATCCGGCGCGATGCCTTTTTTTTCACCTGCGCAGCCGAAGCGCTGATGCAGTTCTTCGAATGCGTGGCGCATAGTTCACGCGAATGCGCATTGCCGTCCAAGGCCGCCGACTCGGTATGGCATGCCTGGCTGCGCTATTCGCCGATGGGCCTGGAGCAGTTCTGCGCGAAGCACTTCTTCCGTGTGATCGATCACGTTGAGGCGGCGGATATGCGCGGTCCACTGCCCGTCGCGCTGGCGGTCTGCCTCGTCAAGGCGCGCATGCAGGAGGGCGGCATGAGGGCAGGCATGCACTTGCCGCGCGTGTTCGCGGTGGACCGCCAGCTGCGCATGGCGGGCGGCTACGGCTATAGCCTGAACCAGGGACGGGTGGGCTTCACGCAGTTGAATGGCGCCGGCAAGCCGACCGGCGCCACGCTCTACCCGGACTTGTTCACGCCCGAGCTGCTGCTCACGCATGGCCTGATCGACGCGTCGGAGGCCGAATGGGCGCGCCGGCGGCTGACGGAATTGGCCACCGCCAGCAGCGATTCGAGTGGTAGCTCAGGCAGCGATTCGGGCAGCTTCTCCAGTTCCTCCGATTCCGCCAGCGGCTGCGACAGCAGCGATGGCGGCGGGGGTGACAGCGGCTGCGACAGCGGAAGCAGCTGCGGCTCCAGCTGCGGGTCGGGCTGTGGTGGCGGCGGAGGCGGGGACTAGGCTCCGGTGGCGACAGGGCGGGACGAATCCGCGCACCACTCGCTCCACGATCCCGGGTACAGCGCGGCGCCGGGCAGGCCCGCCACTTCCAGCGCCAGCAGGTTGTGGCAGGCGGTCACGCCGGAGCCGCACTGCATGATGGCCCGCGCCGGGTCGCCCACCGCCACGCCCAGTTCCGCCTTCAACTGGTCCGGCGCCTTGAAGCGGCCGTCGCCCTGCAGGTTGTCCTTGAAAAAGCGGTTCTTCGCGCCCGGGATATGTCCACCGACGGGATCGATGGTCTCGTTCTCGCCCCGGAAGCGGTCGGCCGCGCGGGCATCGACCACCTGGCGCGCGCCGCTGGCGAGGTTGTCCACCACCTCGCCCAGCGAGGCGATCGCCACCAGCGATGGCTTCTCGCTGATCGAACCCGGCGCGCGCTGCGGCGTGTGGGTCTCTACAGGCAGTCCGGCCGCCTGCCAGGCCGGCAAGCCGCCATCGAGCACCGCCACCGCGTCGTGCCCGATCCAGCGCAGCAGCCACCACAGGCGTGCGGCGAACATGCCGCCGTGAGCGTCGTAGGCCACAACCTGGGTGGCATCGCTGATGCCCAGGCCCTGCAGGGCCGCGATCAGGTCGGCCCGCTCGGGCAGGGGATGGCGGCCACGGAATACCCCGTCGGGGCCGCGCTTGGCGCCCGACAGCTGGGTTTCCAGATCCACGAACACGGCGTTTTTGATATGCCCGGCCGCGTAGGCTTCGCGGCCGAATGCGAGGTTCATCAGATCGTGGCGGCAGTCGACGATGACCCAGTTCGGGTCGTCGATGTGCTCGGCCAGATCGAGAGCGGAAATCAGCGTCGTGGTGGGAGTGGCCATGGGTCTGTCCTCAAAGTTCGCTTGCGATCGGATCGGTCTTGCTCACGGCAGGACCGCGCGGAGTGTTCTGCGTATTGTAGAACGTCGCCGCCACGCCGGACACCAGGATCACCACCATGCCCAGCCACACGTGCCAGTCGAAGGTATCGCCCCAGATGACCATGCCCCAGACACTGGAGAAGATGATGCCGGTGTACTGCAGGTTGGCCACCACCAGCACCTTGCCGACCCGGTAGGCGCGCGTCATGGCCATTTGCGCGCACAGGGCCAGCACCCCGGTGGCCAGCAGCAGCCCGGCGCCGTACAGACTATGCGCATGGAATGGCGCCTGGCCGGGTTCGCGTTCGAACAGCAGGGCGCCCACCAGGCCGGCGACAATCGTCGTCAGCGAAAAGTAGAACACCACGCGGTATTCGGGTTCGCCCATGCGGCCCAGGCGCCGCACCTGGATGTAGGCCAGCGCGGACAGCATGGCCGACAGCAGCCCCACGGCCGCGCCCACCCACTGGCGCGCCTCGAAGGCCGGTTGCAGGGCCAGCGTCACGCCGACGAAGGACAGCAGAATGGCGCCGATCAGCGGCCATTCGACATGGTTGCGCGACGCCCACCAGCCCATGCAGAACATGTAGAAGGCGATGAAGATCGGCGCCATGTAGTTGAGGGTGACGGCCATCGCCAGCGGCAGCTTGGCGATCGCATAGAACCACAGCCACAGCGAGATCACGCCGATCAGGCTGCGCCACAAATGCTCGCCCTTGAAGCGCGTGCGCAGGGTCCCCCCGCGCGCCACCAGCAGCACGAGCAGCAGCAGCGTGCCGATCAGGCCCCGGTACATCACGATCTCGGAGGTGGAGTAAATACTTGAGGCCAGCTTCACGCACACGCCCATGGCCGCGAACGCGAAGGTGGCAAATAACATCCAGAGCGATGCCATGCTTGTATCCTGAACCCTTTAATTTGGCACGGCGTCGCCCCGGTGGCCGGTCACAGTCCCAGGCTGCTGCGGTACCACTCGTGGAAATGCTGCATGCCGTCTTCCATCGGCGACTGGTACGGGCCGACCTCGTTGACGCCGCGCGCCAGCAGGATCTTGCGGCCGGCATCCATGCGCATGCCGATCTCGTCGTCCTCGATGCAGGTTTCCATGTACGCCGCGCGTTCGGCCTCGATGAAGCCGCGCTCGAACAGCACGATCTCTTCGGGGTAGTAGAACTCGACCACGTTGCGGGTTTTTTGCGGGCTCTCCGGCCACAAGGTGGAGACTACCAGCACGTGCGGATACCACTCGACCATGATGTTCGGGTAGAGCGTGAACCAGATCGCGCCTTTTTCCGGGGGCACGCCGCCGCGGAACTTGAGCACCTCTTCCTGCCACTTCTTGTAGATGGCGGAACCGGCCTTGCCGAGCCCGCGGTTCACGCCCACGGTCTGCACGCTGTAGTCGCGCCCGAATTCCCAGCGCAGGTCGTCGCAGCTGACAAAGCCGCCCAGGCCCGCGTGGAAGGGCTCGACGTGGTAATCCTCCAGGTAGACCTCGATGAAGGTCTTCCAGTTGTAGTCGCACTCGTGCACTTCCACGTGATCGAACATGTAGCCGGAAAAATCGAAGTCCTTGGCCACCGACAGCTTGGCCAGCTTGTCCATGACGTTGTAGCCGTTCTGCTCGAACAGCAGGCCGTTCCAGTTCTGCAGCGGCGTCTTGGACAGGTTCAGGCAGGGCGTCTCGGGGAAGTGCGGCGCGCCGATCAGCTCACCCTTCAGGTCATAGGTCCAGCGATGCAGCGGGCAGACGATGTTGTTGGCATTGCCCCGTCCATTGAACATCAGCGCCTGGCGATGGCGGCACACGTTCGACAGCACCTCGATGCCGGCGGCGTTACGCACCAGCATGCGGCCCTCGTTTTCGGAGGCGAGCGTGGCAAAATCGCCGACTTCCGGCACCATCAGTTCATGGCCGACATAGCGCGGGCCATTCCTGAACAATTGCTGCATCTCGCGCGCCAGCAGCGCTTCGTCAAAATAGACATTGACCGGAAGCTGAGCGCACGAGCGCCCCAGCTTGGCGTGGGTAGCCAGATCGGACATCCCAACCCCCCTTTAAAAGTGAGCTCAACCCAAAGAAGAGAAAGAATCCAAAGACCAGTATTTTCTGGGATGGAATACGGTATTTCGGACAGAACCGTCAATTATACCGTGGAACTATGCTATCTGGCTGGGGCCGGCGCGCGAATGCCGTGAGGGAAGGTGCAAAAGTTGTTGTAAATACATGGGTTTCATGGCGCCGGGTCCAATTGCGATAAAATGTGTCTAGACCACCATGCGGGGTGGATTGCTCTAAAATACGCGATTGAACTGTGGCGCGCCCCATCACCTGAATATGGGGGCACGCCCAACACACACAAGACTCTATGCCAAACAATTCAAGCGCCGCGGCGAGTAGCCCACCCCCGTCTTCCGGTTCATTTGAAGAGGCGATGGCCGAGCTGGCGCAACTGGTCACGCAGATGGAAGGTGGCCAGCTGCCGTTGGAAGCCTCGGTGGCCGCCTATGCGCGCGGCTCCGAACTGGTGAAGTATTGCGCCGCCCAGCTGGAAAAAGTGGAAGCCCAGGTCAAGGTGCTCGAAGGCGACATGCTCAAACCCTTCGCGTCCGACGCGGGCGAGGGCGGGCAATGACGGCGCCGCTTGCTCCGTTCAGCGAGTGGATGGCAGGTGCGCAGGCGCACACCGAACAGGCGCTGGACGCCTTCCTGCCGCCTGCCGATGCCGTTCCCACCAGGCTGCACGAAGCCATGCGCTACACGGTGCTGGGCGGCGGCAAGCGCGTGCGCCCGCTGCTGGTGTTCGCCGCCGGCGAATTGTTCGGAGCGGATGCGCGCACGCTCGAGCGTGCGGCCGCCGCCGTCGAGATGATCCACGCGTATTCGCTGGTGCACGACGACATGCCCTGCATGGACGACGATGCCCTGCGGCGCGGCAAACCCACCGTGCACGTGGCCTACGATGAAGCCACCGCCCTCTTGGTAGGCGACGCGCTGCAATCGCAGGCCTTCGTGGTGCTGTCCGGGGAGGACAGCGTGCCGCCGGCGCGCCAGGTGGCCATGCTGGCGCTGCTGGCCCAGGCTTCCGGCGCGGCCGGCATGTGCGGCGGCCAGGCCATCGACCTGGACAGCGTGGGCCTGGCGCTCACCCTGGAGCAGCTCGAACGCATGCACCAGCTCAAGACCGGCGCGCTGCTGCGCGCGTCGGTCGTGCTGGGCGCGCTGGCCGGCGGCGACCTCGAGGAAGCCGAGCTGCGCGCGCTGCACGACTACAGCCGCGCCATCGGCCTGGCGTTCCAGGTGGTGGACGACGTGCTCGACGCCACGGCCGATTCGGCCACGCTGGGCAAGACCGCCGGCAAGGACGCGGCGGCCAACAAACCGACCTATGTATCGATTCTCGGTCTGGAGCCATCGAAGGCGCTGGCCGAGCAATTGCGGAGCCAGGCGATCGGCGCGCTGGCCCCGTTTGGTGACAAAGCCGACCGGTTGCGCCAATTGGCGGACCTGATCGTGCAGCGGAAAGCGTAAATGAACCTGCTAGAGAAAATCAACGACCCGGCCGACCTGCGCAAGCTGGCACGCGGCCAGCTGACGCCCCTGGCGCACGAGCTGCGCAGCTTCCTGCTCGATTCCGTGTCCAAGACGGGCGGGCACCTGTCGTCCAATCTCGGCACGGTCGAACTGACCATCGCGCTGCACTACGTCTTCAATACGCCCGAGGACCGCATCGTCTGGGACGTCGGCCACCAGACCTACTCGCACAAGATCCTGACCGGCCGGCGCAGCCAGATGCCGACCTTGCGCCAGCTGAACGGCCTGTCCGGCTTCCCGCGCCGCTCGGAAAGCGAATACGACACCTTCGGCACCGCGCACTCGTCCACCTCGATCTCGGCCGCCCTGGGCATGGCGCAAGCGGCGAAGATCAAGGGCGAGCAGCGCCACGCGATTGCCGTGATCGGCGACGGCTCGATGACCGCCGGGATGGCGTTCGAAGCGCTCAACAACGCCGGCGTGCAGGAAGACATCAACCTGCTGGTGGTCCTGAACGACAACGACATGTCGATCTCGCCCCCGGTCGGCGCGCTCAACCGCTACCTGGCGCGCTTGATGAGCGGGCAGTTCTACGCCGCCGCCAAGAACGTCGGCAAGTCGGTGCTGCCCGGCCCCGTGCTGGAACTGGCCAAGCGGCTGGAAGAACACGCCAAGGGCATGGTGGTGCCCGCCACCATGTTCGAGGAATTCGGCTTCAACTACATCGGCCCGATCGATGGGCACGACCTGGAGTCGCTGATCCCGACGCTGGAAAACATCAAGAAGCTCAAGGGTCCGCAGTTCCTGCACGTGGTGACCAAGAAGGGCCAGGGCTACAAACTGGCCGAGGCCGAGCCGATCCTGTACCACGGCACCGGCAAGTTCAACCCGACCGAAGGCATCAAGCCCGTCACCGCCACCAAGCTGACCTACACCGAAGTGTTCGGCCAGTGGCTGTGCGACATGGCCGCGCACGACAAGCGCCTGGTCGGGATTACCCCGGCCATGCGCGAAGGCTCGGGCATGGTGCGCTTCGAAGAGCTGTACCCGGAGCGCTACTTCGACGTCGGCATCGCCGAGCAGCACGCCGTGACTTTCGGCGCGGGCCTGGCGACGGAAGGCTTGAAGCCTGTCGTGGCGATCTATTCGACCTTCCTGCAGCGCGCCTACGACCAGGTGGTGCACGACGTGGCTCTGCAAAACCTGGACGTCACTTTTGCGCTGGACCGCGCGGGGCTGGTGGGCGCCGATGGCGCCACGCACGCGGGCAACTACGACATCGCCTACCTGCGCTGCATCCCCAACATGGTGCTGATGGCCGCGTCGGACGAGAACGAATGCCGCCAGATGCTCACCACCGGGTATCGCTATCCGGGTCCGGCCGCGATCCGCTATCCGCGCGGCGCGGGCATTGGCGCGCAGGTCGCGCCCGAACTCACCGAGCTTGAGATCGGCAAGGGCGACATCAAACGGCATGGCAAGGGCGTGGCGGTCCTGGCGTTCGGCTCGATGGTTGCGCCCAGCCTGCAGGCCGGCGAGACGCTGGGGGCGACGGTTGCCAACATGCGCTTCATCAAGCCGCTGGACGTGGCGCTGGTACGCCAGCTGGCGGCCGATCACGATTACCTGGTGACGGTGGAAGAGGGCGCCGTGATGGGCGGCGCCGGCGCAGCCGTGGCCGAGGCGCTGGCGGCCGAAGGTATCGTCAAGCCGATCCTGATGCTGGGATTGCCGGACCTGTTCATCGACCACGGCGACCCGGCCGCGCTGCTGGCCAGCGTGGGGCTGGACGGCAAGGGGATCACGGCGTCGATCCGTAAGCGCTTTAATCTGGCGGAGCCGCGGTTGGTGGTCAATAACGGCTGAATGCTGGCTATTTAAGGCGGTCACTGAACTGCAGTGACACACTGTTCGCGTACACCATTGTCCAAAAAGCCGTCATCCTGGCGAAGGCCAGGATCCATAGCGCGTTCAGTCAGTGGCACGGTTCCACTCTACGCAGGCGTGCTATGGATCCTGGCCTGCGCCAGGATGACGGTTTTGAGTGTATTGGTCAGAAAGCCAATGCGCAACGCGTACGTAGACACCGAGTGAAGAGGCTAGTACAGACGATGCGCCTCACGCCCCCGGCGAAGTCCTTAACCGATACCGCTTCAACTCCTCCCTGAACCACTTCGCGCTATCGACTGCCGGCGAACCCGGACACTGAATCTGGTACGCCTTCCCGCTCGAACTACTGGTCGACGCACCCCGCTCGATGAAGCTCTCGGCCGTGGTCACCAGGTCCTTCTTCTCCAGGTACTCCAGCTTGGTCTGCAGGTGCGAGCGCGCCGCCTTGGCGTCGTACCAGCTGCCGTTGCGGTTGAACTTGCAGCCCGACTGCCCGACCGTATCGAGCAGGTACTGCACCTCGATGCGCGCAGTCGGGCTCAAGGCCGCCTGCGCACCCGCGCACGCCATCAGCGCCGCCATGCCAATCCACGTTTTCACCATCATGCTCATCCCCGCTTGCGGTCGTGCTGCCACAGCACGTCAGTGCCGCCCGCAACGCGGTTGAGCACGCGCGACAGCACGAACATCAGATCCGACAGCCGGTTCACATACTGCCTCGGCTGGGCCTTGAGCGCTTCGCCGCGCCCCAGTGTGACGATGCTGCGCTCGGCCCGGCGGCATACGGTGCGGCACACGTGCGCCAGCGACGCGCCGCGCGAGCCGGCCGGCAGGATGAATTCCTTCAGCGGCGGCAGGGTGGCGTTGTACTTGTCCAGCAGGCCGTCCAGCCGGGCCACGTGCTCGTCGGTGATCAGCTGGTAGCCGGGAATGCACAGCTCCCCGCCCAGGTCGAACAGATCGTGCTGGATCGAGACCAGCTCCTCGCGCAGGTCCGGCGGCAGTTCTTCGCACAGCAAGAGGCCGACGAATGAGTTGAGTTCGTCCACGTCGCCCAGCGCCTGCACGCGCGCGCTGTCCTTGCCGGTGCGGCTGCCGTCACCCAGCCCGGTGGTGCCGTCGTCCCCGGTGCGGGTGGCGATTTTCGAGAGTCGGTTGCCCATGGTTGCGCTGCTCACAAGGTAAAAATATTAATAGTCGAGCATACGCCAAATGCGCCGATTCTGCTTACAATCAGCGCATGAACGAGCGCCCACGCATCGACCCGCAACGCCAGCATCAGGTCTGCGCCGCACTGCGCGCGGTGCTGCCGGAAGGTGCCCTGCTGGCCGATCCCGAGGATACCCGGCCCTATGAATGCGATGGCCTGACCGCCTACCGCCAGTTGCCCATGGCCGTGACCTTGCCGCGCACGGAGGCCGAGGTGCTGGCGGTGCTGGACGTGTGCCGCAGGCTGGCGGTGCCGATCGTGCCGCGCGGCGCTGGCACCGGCCTGTCGGGCGGGGCCATGCCGATCGCGCAGGGCGTGGTGATCTCCACCGCGCGCCTGAACCGCATCGTGCGGGTCGATGCGCTGGCGCGCGTCGCCGTGGTGCAGCCGGGCGTACGCAACCTGGCGATCTCGGAAGCGGCCGCACCCCACGGCCTGTACTACGCACCCGATCCGTCCTCGCAGATCGCCTGCACCATCGGCGGCAACGTGGCCGAAAATTCCGGCGGCGTCCACTGCCTCAAATACGGACTCACCGTGCATAACGTGCTGCGCGTGCGCGTGGCCACCATCGACGGCGAGATCCTTGAACTGGGCGGCGAGGCGCTGGACGCGCCCGGGCTCGACCTGCTGTCGGTGTTCATCGGCTCGGAAGGCATGCTGGGCATCGTCACGGAAGTCACCGTCAAGCTGGTGCCCAAGCCCGCGACGGCACGCGTCATCATGGCCTCGTTCGACGACGTGATCAAGGCGGGCGACGCGGTGGCCAGCGTGATCGCGGCCGGCATCATCCCGGCCGGGCTGGAGATGATGGACCGCACCTCGGCGCGCATGGTCGAGCCGTTCGTGCAGGCTGGCTACGATACCGACGCCGCCGCCATCCTGCTGTGTGAGGCCGACGGCACCCAGCTGGAAGTGGAGGAGGAAATCGCGCGCATGACGGCGGTGCTGCAGGCCGCGGGGGCGGGCGCCATTGCGGTGTCGCAGACGGAAAGCGAGCGCCTGCGCTTCTGGTCCGGCCGCAAGAACGCCTTCCCGGCGGCGGGGCGCATCTCGCCGGACTACTACTGCATGGACGGCACCATCCCGCGCAAGCACCTGGCCCAGGTGCTGCGCGCCATCGAGGCGCTGGAAGGTACCTACGGCCTGCGCTGCGCGAACGTGTTCCATGCGGGCGACGGTAACCTGCATCCGCTGATCCTGTTCGATGCGAATGCGCCGGGCGAACTGGAACGCGCCGAAGCCTTCGGCGCGGCCATCCTGGCCCTGTGCGTGGAAGTGGGCGGCACCATCACGGGCGAGCATGGCGTGGGCGTGGAGAAGATCGACTCGATGTGCGTGCAGTTTTCGCGCGCGGAGCTGGACGCGTTCTTTGCCGTCAAGCGCGCCTTCGACCCGGCCGGTCTGCTCAATCCCGACAAGGCCATTCCCACGCTGCACCGCTGCGCTGAAGCGGGCAAGATGCACGTGAAGGCGGGCGGGCTGGCGCATGCCCACTTGCCGCGTTTTTGAGGAGCACCGCGTGATCGAGCATTACAGGGAGCAGATCCTCGCGGCGGCGGCGGACAAGCGTGCGCTGCGCATCCGTGCCGGCGGCACCAAGGACTGGTATGGCCAGGAGCCGGCCGGCGAAGTGCTGGACGTGCGCGGGCATAGCGGCATCGTGGCCTATGAGCCGAGCGAACTGGTGATCACTGCGAAGAGCGGCACCCCGCTGGCCGACATCGAAGCCGCGCTGGCCGAGCACGGCCAATGCCTGGCGTTCGAGCCGCCGCACTTCGGCGCCGGCGCCACGCTGGGCGGCGCGATTGCCAGCGGACTGTCCGGCCCGCGGCGGGCCTACGCGGGCGCGGTGCGCGACTTCGTGCTCGGCGCCACGCTCATGGACGGCAAGGGCGAAGTGCTGAACTTTGGCGGACAGGTGATGAAGAACGTGGCCGGGTATGACGTCGCGCGTCTGCTGGCCGGCTCGCTCGGCACCCTCGGCTTGATGCTGCAGCACTCGATCAAGGTGCTGCCGCACCAGCCCAGCGAAGCCACGCTGCGCTTCGAGATGCCGGAAACCCAGGCGCTGCTGCGCCTGAACGAGTGGGGCGGCCAGCCGCTGCCGCTGTCGGCCAGTTGCTGGCATGCGGGGGTGCTGACGCTGCGCCTGTCCGGCGCGCAGGCCGCCGTGCAGGCGGCGGTGGCCAGCCTGGGCGGCGAGCGCATCGACGGGCAAGCGTTCTGGGCCAGCCTGCGCGAACAGCAGCACGCCTTCTTCGAGGGCGAAACGGCGTGGTGGCGCGTGTCGCTGCCCTCGACCGCCGCGCCGCTCGGGTTGGACGCGCCCCAGCTGATCGAATGGGGTGGAGCGCAGCGCTGGCTGCGCATGGACGCAGCCGTGGCGCCAACACTGCGTGCCCAGGTGGCGGCGCTGGGCGGACATGCGACCCTGTTTCGCCCTGGCGGCGGCGGCGACCGCGCCGTGGGCGTGTTCCATCCGCTCGCCCCTGCCGTGGCCAAGATCCACACGCGCCTGAAGGCGGCGTTCGACCCGGCCGGTGTGTTCAATCCTGGACGAATGGGCTGACCCATGCAAACCAATCTGGCCGATTTCATCAAGGGCGCGGCGGAGGGCGATGAAGCCGAAAGCATCCTGCGCGCCTGCGTGCACTGCGGCTTCTGCACCGCCACCTGCCCGACCTACCAGCTGCTGGGCGACGAGCTGGATGGTCCGCGCGGCCGCATCTACCTGATCAAGCAGGTGCTTGAAGGCGCCGAGGTGACGCGCAAGACCCAGCTGCATCTGGACCGCTGCCTCACCTGCCGCAACTGCGAAAGCACCTGCCCGTCGGGCGTCAAGTATGGGCGGCTGGCCGACATCGGCCGCAAGGTCGTCGAACAGCGCGTGGCGCGCCCGCTGGGCGAACGCGTGCAGCGCGCCGTGCTGCGCGAAGCGCTGCCGCGCCAATGGATCTTCAAGCCGGCCTACAAGGCGGGCCAGCTGGTGCGCCCGCTGCTGCCGGCCACCCTGTGCGCCAAGCTGCAACCCATACGTCCGGCCGGCTCATGGCCCACGCGCACGCACGCGCGCAAGATGCTGCTGCTGGACGGCTGCGTGCAGCCGGCGATGGCGCCCAACATCAACGCGGCCACGGCGCGCGTGCTGGACGCCTTCGGGATCGAACTGGTGATCGCGCCGAAGGCCGGCTGCTGCGGCGCGCTGCGCTTTCACATGAATGAACAGGAGGGCGGGCTGGACGACATGCGCCGCAATATCGACGCGTGGACGCCGTTCCTGGACCAGGTGGAGGCCATCGTGATGACGGCGTCAGGCTGCGGCGTCACGGTCAAGGAGTATGGACACCTGCTGGCGCAGGACAGCGCCTACGCCGCGCGCGCGGCGCGCGTGTCGATGCTCACGCGCGACCTGTCGGAGATCGTGCCGGAGTTCGAGAGCGAACTGGCCGAGAAGCTGCGCGGGAAAGTCAAAGGCCGGGTGGCCTGGCATCCGCCCTGCACGCTGCAGCATGGCCAGCGGCTGAAGGGCGGCGTCGAGACGCACCTGCGCGCGCTCGGCTTCACCGTCGAGCTGGCGATGAACGAGGCGCATCTGTGCTGCGGCTCGGCGGGCACCTACTCGGTGCTGCATCCGGACATCGCCTATGCCTTGCGCGACCAGAAGGTCGCCAACCTGGAAGCCACCAAACCGGACATGATCGTCTCGGCCAACATCGGCTGCATCACCCATCTGCAGTCTGGT
>JBKHWY010000076.1:0-4291 GCA_046566285.1 Gammaproteobacteria bacterium
CATCCGTTCAAACTGGGTCACAAGGACTGGTCGGCCGAGTGGGTGCTCGATCCGGTCGCCAGCATCAGCGTCAAGGATGGCGCCGACTACCGGCTCGACCCCCACGCCGGCCCGCAGGACTTCCTGTTCGTGCGCCAGGCCGGCACCTATGCCTTCCGGCTCGACATGGCCGATCCTGCCGCCCCTACCCTGCGCGTGACGCGCATGGCCGCGGCCGCCGGCAGCAGCGGCGATCCGCACCTGGGCCATGGCGAGCGTGCGGTGCTGGACTATCCCACCTGGGACGGCAAGCGCGAACAGGCGCGCTTTTCCAGCCCGGATGCGCAGGCGCCCTTGCGCACCTATGTGCACTCGACCACCCTGCAGCTGCGCGATCCGGGGGCGCAGCACGCGCGCTACCAGGAACGCGCCGACCTGCCGCGCGTGCGCAGCGGCAGCCTGGCCTTCGACGCCCTGTTCGCGCTGGCGCTGGACGAGATGCGCGCCGATTCCGTGCGGGAGATCCGCGACGGGAACTACAACGGCGGCGCGGCGATCGCCTGCGACTGCTTTGAAACCGGGGAAAAATGGCATTACGTGTGGACGCGCGACCTGTCCTATGCGGCCGACCTGGGCCTGGCCCTGCTGGACCCGGTGCGGGTGATGCATTCGCTCGACTTCAAATTGTCGGGCTACCGCAAGGGCGTGACGAAAGCGGCCGTGGTGCCGGGCAGCGCGGACGGCCTGCAGATCATCCAGGACACCGGCAGTGGCGGCAGCTGGCCCGTGTCCACCGACCGGGTCAGCTGGGCTTTTGGCGCCGAGCACGCGCTGCGCACCCTGCCCGCCGCCGAGCGCACCGCCTTCGCCCCGCGCGCGCTCAAGGCGCTGTCGAACACCATCGAGATCGACCGGGTGGCCGCGTTCGATCCCGCCAGCGGCCTGTACACGGGCGAACAATCCTTCCTGGACTAGCGCGACCAGAGCTACGCGGCCTGGATCGTGAACGACCTGGCCTCGATGGCCAGTTCGAAAGCGCTGTCGACCAACGTGGCGCACTACCAGGCCTTGCTGCTGGCGGCGCAACTGGCGGGCGAACACGGCGACAAGGGCAAGCAGGTGCGCTACGGCGGCTGGGCCGCGCAGCTCAAGCGCGCCATCAACGAGCGCCTGTGGCTGGACGACGCCGGCATGTACAGCAGCCTGACGGGGGCCCACTTCGACGGCGCGCCCATGTACAAGTTCGACTGGCTGGGGCAGGCGCTGGCGATCGTCACCGGCGTGGCCGACGAAGCGCGTGCGCGCAGCATCCTGGCGCACTACCCGCACGGGCCGATGGGCGCGCCCGTCATCTACCCGCAGCAGCAGGACCAGCCGGTCTACCACAACCGCGCCATGTGGCCGTTCGTGACCGCCTATGGCCTGAAGGCGGCCACCAGGTCCGGCAACGTGGCCGTGGCCGATGCCGCCTACGCCACGCTCATGCGCGGCGCCGCGCTGAACCTGTCGAACAGGGAAAACCTGGAGTGGCTGAGCGGCCAGCCGCTGCTGCTCGACGAAGCGCACCCGGAGCTGATCGGCCCGGTCATCAATTCCAGGCGCCAGCTGTGGTCCGTGGGCGCCTACTTGGGCATGGTCATCGAGCAGGTGTTCGGGGTGCGCGCCACCAGCGACGGGCTGCGCATCGCCCCGTTCATCACCGCGCGCCTGCGCCGCGACGCCTTCGGGCAGTCCGACGCCATCGAACTGAAGGACCTGACCCTGCACGGCCGGCGTGTGAGCGTGCGCATCGCCCTGCCGCCCGTGGCGCAGGGCGAGGGCTACTATCCGGTGGAGAGCATCCGCGTCAACGGCGCGCCGGTGGGCCCGAGCCCTGCCATCAAGCTGACCGGGGACGCGCACATCGAGGTGCGCCTCGGTCCCTTGCAGGCCGGCGAGCAGGCCATCACCCGCGTGACGGCCGACCCGTACCGGGAAGACGCGGCCGTGTTCGGCCCGCGCGAGCCGGCGATCACGGCGCTGGAGCGCTCCGGCGCCGCCGTGCGGGTCGTGATCGGCGCCGCCAGGGGCGAGGCCAACACGCTCTACAACGTCTACCGTGACGGCAAGGTGGTGGCGCGTGGGCTGCCCGCCGGCGTGTGGATCGACCGCGCCCCCGGCCCCTTCAGCTGCTATGCGCTGGAGGCGCGCTTTACCGATTCGGGCAACCGCAGCCACCACAGCCCGGCGCGCTGCCTGGACAGCGGCATGACCATCGGCGTCGATGAGGCGCGCGTGGTCTCCAACGTCAAGGCCAGCCTGGCGCAAGGCCGCTTTGCCGCTGCGCCGCGCCTGCAGGATTGGGGCGCGCCGCAGGACCGCTTCGCCGCCGAGCGCGTGCGCGTGGCCCAGCCGGGGCTGTATCAACTCCAGCTGCGCTATCACAACGCGGCCAACCAGATCAACCTGGGCATCAGCGGGGGCGTGAAGTGGATGGCGGTGAAGGATGCCGCCGGGCGCACGGTGGCCGGCGGGGTGGTGCAGCTGCCGCATGCGCGGCTGGACAAGACCGACACGCCGCTGGTGTATTCGACGCCGCTGGCGGCTCGCCTGGGCACGGGCAGCTACCGCATCGAGCTGAGCGACTTCTACAACATGAGCTACCTGGACAGCAACCGCACGTTCTCGGCGGCCGGCGGGGTGGACGGCCCGGCCAACCGCATGGACATGTACGCGGTACGCCTGCTGCGCACCGAGTAGCCCAGGCCGAAACTAGACGGTTTCCCAGTCCGACTGCGGTGCGCTGTGGCGGGCCAGACGGGGGGCGGGCGGCGCGGCGAGGGAAGTCCGCCGTGCCGGCCGTGGGGGCGGCGCGCTCGGCGCCAGCGCCGCGTCGTCAATCTTAAACAGGCTCACCGCCTGCGCCAGCTCGTCGGCCTGCTGGCGCAAGGCTTCGGCCGCGGCGGCCGCTTCCTCCACCAGGCCGGCATTCTGCTGGGTCACCGCGTCCATCTGGCCGAGCGCCTCGTTGATCTGGCCGATCCCGGCATTCTGCTCGCCGCTGGCGCTGGCGATAGCGCCGATGATCGAGGTGACCTTGCCCACGCTGGCCACCATCTCGTCCATCGTCGCGCCGGCCTGGCCCACCAGGGCGGTGCCGGCATCCACCTTCTCCACCGAGTCGCCGATCAGGACCTTGATTTCCTTGGCCGCCGCCGCCGAACGCTGCGCCAGGCTGCGCACCCCGGTCGCCACCACCGCAAAGCCGCGTCCCTGCTCGCCCGCGCGGGCCGCTTCCACGGCCGCGTTCAGGGCCAGGATATTGGTCTGGAAGGCGATGCCGTCGATGACGCCGATGATGTCCACGATCTTGCGCGAGGACTGGTTGATCGAATCCATGGTGCGCACCACTTCGGACACCGCCTGCCCGCCGCGCTCGGCCACGCTGGAGGCGGCCAGCGCCAGGTCGTTGGCCAGCGCCGCATTGCCGCTGGTTTCACCCACGCTGGAGGTCAGTTCCTCGATCGCGGCGGCGGTTTCTTCCAGCGCGCCCGCCTGCGCCGTGGTGCGCTCGGACAGGTCGCGGTTGCCGCCCGCGATCTGGGCCGAGGCCGAGGCGATGCTGTGGGTGCCCGCGCGCACCTTGCCGACGATGCCGGCCAGCTTGGCCTGCATGTCCTTCAGTGCGCGCAGCAGTTCGCCGACCTCGTTCTGCTCGTCGGCCTCGATGCGGCTGGACAGGTCGCCGTCGGCCACCGTGCGGGCGATCTGTACTGCCGCGCGCAGCGAACGGGTGATCGAGCGCGCCAGCGTGAACATGAACAGCGCGCCGATGATGAGCGCCACCACCACCGCCACGCCCATGCGCACCGCGGTATTGCGCAGCGCCTCGTCCTGCTGGCGCGCGGCGTCCTGCTTCAGCGCGGCCGCGCGCGCTTCGATATAGGTGACGATGGCATCGATCTTGTGGGTCGGCGCCCGGTCCATGCCCTTGACCATGGCGTCGATGTCCTTGTAGCCGTCGGGCTTGGTGCCATCGAAGCGGGCCAGCGCGGCCAGGTACTGTTCCGACAGGCCGGCCTGGGCGGCCAGCGCCTCGTCCACCAGCGGTGTGGACAGGCCAAGCTGACCCAGCTCCTGCCCCACCGTGCGCAGCATCGCGCCGGTGGAGGCGGCGCTCTTCTTGAACGACGCCGTGTATTTGTCCAGCTGGGCCGGGTCGCTTCCGCGCAGCAGGATGTTTTTCCATTCCTGCACCTGCACCTTGAATTCCACCTGGGCGGCTCTGGCCTGGTCCACCGCCTGGGTCAGCGCCATCGAGCGCGCCAGCGCG
>JBKHWY010000076.1:4301-12883 GCA_046566285.1 Gammaproteobacteria bacterium
AGCCTGGGCATGCAGTCCGTTCAAGGCGTGCCACGCGCCACCGCCCACGCCCAGCAGGGCCAGCACGAACAAGGCGCCGAGCCAGGCCAGGCGCGTGGAAATCTTGAAGTCCTTGAGGTTCATTGGATGGGTCTGAAAACGTTTTCAAACGGGACGATGTTCATATAACAAAGTCCCGCTATCGCTCGTCCGGAGCAGGACGATTCTAGCAAAAACGAAGCCAATTTTTTGCAGTACGGAAATAGATCTTGTATTTTCCGGTGACACGATGGCCAGTAAACGTTGTATTCCGAGCGTCTCGTGGGCATGCAAGGTGGCCGCCAGCGCGGCCTCGTGGGCAAACCCGTAGCCCTGGTACTGGGGCAGGAAGGCGTAGCCGAGATCCACCCCGTCCAGTTCCATGCGCCGGATCAGGCCGCACATGCCGACTGGCGTGCCGTCATGGGTCTCGGCAATGTAGAGCGAGTGACCGTACTGCGCCTGCATGCGGATCGGCCCCTCGGCCAGGGCGACGCGGGCGTCGTCCAGCGTGCGCAGGCCGCGGTCGCCCAGCTGGGCCACGAAGGTGGGGCTGTTCAGCAACGCCAGGTAGAAGGCCGCGTCGTCCAGGCAGGCGGTGCGCAGACGCAGCCGGGCGGTGGTGCGGATCAGCATGCGCCAGGCCTACTGCCGGGGGCGCTCGATCCTGAAGCGGGTCCCGTCCGGACGCCCCGGCAAGTCCAGGCGCGCCTGCATGCGCGGCGCCTGGCTGACGATGCGCCCGCGCCGGATCACGGCGCGCCGGGCCGCGCGCAGGCGGATCGCTTCGACCGGGCTGGCGGCGTCGAGCAGCACCAGGTCGGCCTGGCAGCCGGGCGCCAGGCCATAGCCGTCCAGGCCCAGGATGCGCGCCGGGGTTTCGGTCACGGCCATGAAGCACTGGTGCATGGCCGCCTGCCCCGTCATCTGCGCCACGTGCAGGCCCATGTGGGCCACTTCCAGCATGTCGCCGGAACCCAGGCCGTACCACGGGTCCATCACGCAGTCGTGTCCGAACGCGACCTCTACCCCGGCGGCGATCAGCTCGGGCACGCGCGTCATGCCGCGCCGCTTGGGATAGCTGTCGTGGCGCCCCTGCAGGGTGATGTTGATGAGCGGGTTGGCGATCGCGGCCACGCCGGACTCCTGGATCAAGGGCAACAGTTTGCTGACGTAGTAGTTGTCCATCGAATGCATCGAGGTCAGGTGCGAGCCGGCCACGCGCCCCTGCAGGCCCAGGCGCTGGGTCTCGAAGGCCAGGGTTTCGATATGGCGCGAGAGCGGATCGTCGGTCTCGTCGCAATGCATATCCACGCGCAAGCCCTGCTCGGCCGCGAACTCGCACAGCAGGCGCACCGAAGCGGCGCCCTGCTCCATGGTGCGTTCGAAATGGGGAATCCCGCCCACCACCTCCACACCCATGGCAATGGCGCGCTTGAGGTTGTCGAACGCGGTTTGGCTGCGCAGCACGCCGTCCTGCGGGAAGGCCACCAGCTGCAGGTCGAGGTAGGGCGCCACCCGGCGCTTGACTTCCAGCAGCGCTTCCACCGCCAGCAGGCGGTCGTCGCACACGTCCACGTGCGAGCGGATCGCCAGCAGGCCGCGCGCCACCGCCCAATCGCAATACTGCAGCGCGCGCTCGATCAAGGCATCCTGGGTGAGCTGGGGCTTGAGCTCGCCCCACAGCGAGATGCCCTCCAGCAGCGTGCCGGAGGCGTTGACGCGTGGCAGGCCATAGCTGAGCGTGGCATCCATATGGAAATGCGCATCCACGAAGGGCGGCGTGACCAGGTCGCCTTCGGCATCGAGCTCCCGCGCGCCTTGCAGCGCCAGCCGCTCGCCCACTGCGGCAATGCGCCCATCCTGGATGGCGATATCGATATGGCGGCGCCCGTCGGGCAGGCTGGCGTGACGAATCACGAGGTCAACAACGCGGTCCATGCGCTCTCCGGTTTCAGGGGGACGCTGCGATTGTAGCCAGTTTGGTATTGTTCGGTGTACTCACATTTGCCGTAGTCACCTTCACCGTATTCCATCTTCGCCGTATTCAACCTGACCGCCATTGCCGTAGCAAACCGATGACCGATTCCCGAGACACGACGCCGTGGTTCCACGGCGACAGCCAGATGGCTGCGCTGCTGCGCGAGCACGACTGGCGCACGTCCCCCTTGGGGCCGCCGGAATCGTGGGCGGCGGAATTGCGCACGCTGGTCAACCTGATGCTGGCGGCCCGTTATCCGGTGGTGGTGGTGTGGGGGCCGCAGTCGCTGTTCCTGTACAACGATGCCTACAGCCCCTTGCTGGGCGAACGCCATCCCGCCGCCATCGGCCGCCCCTTCTCTGAAGTGTGGCCGCAACTGTGGACCGCGCTGGAGCCGGTGGCGCGCGACACCATGGAAGGCCGCGCCACCGTGGTCGAGGACGTGCCGGTGGTGATGGCGCCAAGCGGCCAGCACGAGCAGCGCTGGTTCACCTGGGCCTATTCGCCCGTGCGCAACGCCCAGGGCGAGGTGGTCGGCATGTTCAACACCGGCTACGAGACCACCGACCGGGTGATGGGCGAACACAAGCGCCAGTTCGAGGATGCATTGGTGGCGTGCCTGCGCAACATGAGCAACCCGGACCAGATCAGCGCGGTGGCCTGCGCCCTGCTGGGCCAGCGCCTGAACGCCGGCCGCGTCGGCTATGCCGACATCGACGCCGCCGCCCGCTGGGTCAGTCCGAAAACCGACTGGACCGACGGCAGGATGACCTCGGTGGCCGGGCAGGTATTCCGCTTCGACGACTTCGGCCCCGGCCTGCGCCACGCCCTGCAGGCCGGCGAGATCGTGCGCGTGCACGATGTGCGCCAGGACCCGCGCACGCGCGACCATGCCGACAATTACGCCGCGGCCGGCACCGGCAGCTTCCTGTGCATTCCGCTGTTCCAGAACGGCACGCTGCGCGCCCTGCTCACCGTCAATTTCGCCGGACCGCACCGCTGGACCGACCTCGACCAGGCGCTGGCGCAGAACCTGGTGGAGCACACCTGGGTGGCGGTGGAAGCGGCGCGCTCGCAAAGCGAACTGCGCCTTGAGCAGGAGCAGTCGCGCTACATCCTGGACAATATGGACGAAGGCTTCGTGCTGATCGACCACGACTGGACCTTGCTGCAGGTGAACGACATCGGCGCCGAGATCACCGGGCAGCCGCGCGACCGGCTGGTCGGGCGTACGCAATGGGACGCCCTGCCCCAGCTGATCGGCAGCCCCATTGAGACGGTGTACCGGCGCGTGCACGCCACCCGCCAGAGCGAAGCGCTGGAATACCTGCACACCCATGCGGACGGGCGCCGTGCCTGGCTGGAAGTGCGGGTGTACCCGTCGATGCTGGGACGGCTGGCGATCTTCTTCCGCGACATCACCAAGCGCAAGGCGGCCGAGCGCGAGCTGACCGATGCCAACCGCCGCAAGGACGAGTTCCTGGCCATGCTGGCGCACGAGCTGCGCAATCCCCTCGCGCCCATCGGCGCGGCCGCCGATCTGCTCTCGCTCGGCAGCCTGGATGCCGAGCGCATCCGCAGAACCAGCGCCGTGATCGCCCGCCAGGTGCGCCACATGACCAGCCTGGTGGACGACCTGCTGGACGTCTCGCGCGTCACACGCGGGCTGGTGGCGCTGGAAAAACTCGAGCTCGACGCCAAGCGCATCGTGCATGACGCCATCGAGCAGGTGCGCCCGATGATGGATGCGCGCCGCCAGCACTTCACGCTGGAGCTGCCGCCGGATCCCGCCTATGTGTGCGGCGACCACAAGCGCCTGGTGCAGGTGCTGACCAATTTGCTGGGCAACGCCGCCAAGTACACGCCCGAGGGCGGCGCCATCGCCCTGCGCATGCGGATCCTGGACCACCGCGTCTGCATGGCGGTGGCCGACAACGGCATCGGCATGGCGCCGGACCTGGTGCAACGCGCTTTTGAACTGTTTGCCCAGGCCGAGCGCACCTCGGACCGCTCGCAGGGCGGCCTGGGCCTGGGCCTGGCGCTGGTCAAGAGCCTGGTCGAGCTACACAACGGCAGCGTGACGGCGCACAGCGCGGGCCTGGGCAAGGGCAGTGAATTCACCGTCACGCTGCCGCGCATCGACTCCCCCGCCCCGCCCACCGTGCCGGACCGGCGCGTGGCGCGCGAGCCGCTGGAACAGGGGCTGCACCTGCTGGTGGTGGACGACAACGCGGACGCCGCCAGCATGCTGGCGATGTTCCTGGAATCGGCCGGTCACCGCGTGATGATCGAGCACGAATCGCGTCGCGCGCTGGAACGCGCGCGCATGGAACGGCCGCAGGTCTGCCTGCTCGACATCGGCCTGCCCGACATCACCGGCTACGAACTGGCGCGCCGCCTGCGCGCCCAGCCGGAAACCGCGCACGCCGTGCTGGTGGCCGTGACGGGCTACGGACAGGACCAGGACCGCCGCAAGGCGGCCGAGGCCGGCTTCGACTTTCACTTCGTCAAACCGGTCGATACCCAGCAACTGATTCGCCTGCTCAACGGTATCGCCGCCCAGCGCACCATGCGGCCTGAATAAAGGGAAGTGCAGCAATGCTGCGCTGCAATATAAAAGTGCGTCGGCCGATTCAATTGTGCTTCCCAACACTGCCGATCGTAGATAAACTATAAGATATTGCAGCGCGTCATAAACAACCCTTAGGAAATCCGATGAGTACACTTCCCGAACAGTTTTCCGCAGCACGCAAGGCCCAGGTGGAGACGTAGCTCGACGTTGTGCGCAACTTCACCAGCAAGGTTGTCGAGAGCACCGAAAAGGTCATCGCCCTGAACCTGGCGACCAGCCGCTCCTCGCTGGAAAATTCCGCCGCCACCCTGCGCCGCCTGATCAGCGCGAAAGATCCGCGCGACCTGATTTCCCTGACCGCCCAATCGCAAACCGGCTTCGAACGCCTGCTGGCCTACAGCGGCGAATTGTTCAGCATTGCCTCGCGCGCCCAGTCCGACCTGTTCAAGTCCGTCACCCCCGCCGTGAACGCATCGGTGGACGCAGCGGTGGACACTGCGGCCGACGCCGCACCGCGCGTGCAGGCCCTGCCCGCACCCGCCCCGGTCGCCGAGGTGGAAGTGGAAGCTGAAGTCGAGGTGGCGTCTGCTCCTGCTCCTGCTCCTGCCGCTCCTGCTCCTGCTCCTGCTCCTGCCCCTGCTCCCGCCGAACAGGAACCGGAAAGCGCCATCGAAAGCGCTGCCGTCTTCGCCGCCAACCCGGCGTCCCACCTGATCGAGGAAACCGTGCCGGTGCCCGCCGAGGCCAAGGTCACGCCGGTCGCCGAAGCGATCAGCGAACTGGTGGCCGACAGCGAAGCGCCGGTGCTGGCCGCTTCCCCGATCGTCACCGACGCCGTGCCGGAACTGATCATCAGTGGCATCGAACCGGTCGAGGCCGAGCGAGCGCCCGTGCAGCTCGAGATCCCACCCGCGCAGAAGCCACGCAAGAAAAAATAAGACCGCGCCGACGCGGACCAGCAAGCAGTTCTGCAGCAGGCCGCCAAACCATGTAAATTGACGGGCTTCGGTCCGATACCGTTGCAACAACGCGGTATCGGGTCCGAAGCCCGTGTTCGTTTCGCTGTCACCGTTAAGTGTGTACCGCCTGCCGTTCCGGCAGTGCGGGCCGCATTTAACGGTGACAGCGTGTTTTGTTTACAAGGAGTTTGAATGAGCCTGTTCAGGCTGGTCGCCGATTTCGTCCGCAGACATTGGGGAGCCTACGTTTCCTCCGCCTTCATGCTGATCGGCGTGGCCGTGTTCACGGTGCTCATTCCCCACAAGATCGGCGCGCTGATCGACGCGATGGCCGCGCAGCAGCTGTCCTCCGCCGCGCTGACCCGGGGCCTGCTCGAACTGCTGGGCATGGGCCTGGCCATCTACGTGCTGCGCGTGAGCTGGCGCATGCGCCTGTACTCGGCCGCCTACCAGCTGGGCGTGGAACTGCGCACGCGCTTCTACGCGCGCCTGTCCGCGCAAGGGCCGGCGTTCTACCAGCACCAGCGCACCGGCGACCTGATGGCGCTGGCCACCAACGACATCGACGCCATCGAAAGCGCGGCCGGCGAAGCCATGCTGGCCGGCTTCGACGGCACCCTGACCCTGGTCATCGTGCTGGGCATGATGACGCTGGGCGTGGACTGGCGCCTGGCCGCCATCGCCCTCCTGCCCTTTCCGCTGATGGCGCTGGCGTTCTGGCACATCTCGCGCCAGATCCACGTGGCGGCCAGCGATGCGTTGAAGCGCTTCTCCAGCCTGAACGACCATGTGCAGGAAGCTCTGGCGGGCGTACGCACCGTACGCGCCCTCGGCCTGGAGGAACGCAGCGCCAGGCAGTTCGGCCAGCTCACGGCCGACGCCGCCGACGCGGCCCTGCGCGCACAGAAATGGGAAGCGGCCTACGAGCCGGCCGTGGGCCTGACCCTGGGCGCGGCCAGCGCGCTCACGCTCGGCCTGGGCGGCTACCTGGTGTGGCACAACCAGCTGACCATCGGCGCGCTGACCAGTTTTACCATGTATCTGGGCCAGCTGATCTGGCCGATGTTCGCGGCCGGCTGGGTGCTCTCGCTGATCCAGCGCGGCAAGGCCGGCCTGGCGCGCCTGCAACCGCTGCTGGACGAGCCGCTCAGCGTGGTCGATGCCGGCACCGTGGACACCCTGGCCAAGGGGCCGCTGGTGGTGCAGGGCCTGCACTTCCAGTATGGCCTGCAAGCCGCGCCCGCGCTGCGCGGGGTCGATTTTGCGCTTGCGCCCGGACGCACGCTGGGTCTGGTGGGTCCCACGGGATCGGGCAAGTCCACGCTGCTGAAAGTGCTGCTGCGCCAGGTGACGGCGCAAAGCGGTTCGGTCACCTGGGGCGGGCACGCGCTGGCCGACTACACCTTGGAGACGCTGCGCGCCGCCATGGCCTGGGTGCCCCAGGAGTCGTTCTTGTTCTCCGCCTCGATTGCCGAGAACATCGCCCTGGCCCGCCCCGGCGCCAGCCGCGCCGAGATCGAGCATGCCGCCCGCATGGCCGCCATCCACGACGACATCCTGCGCTTCCCGCAAGGCTACGAGACCCTGGTGGGTGAACGCGGCATCACGCTGTCGGGCGGGCAGCGCCAGCGCGTGGCGATCGCGCGCGCCCTGCTGGCCGACAGCACCCTGCTGCTGCTCGACGACGCGCTGTCGGCGGTGGATACCGGCACTGAGACGGCGATCCTGAACCACCTGGACGAACTGCGGCGCGCGCGCCCGGAGCGCAGCGCCATCATCGCCAGCCACCGGCTGTCGTCGGTGGTGGACGCCGACCTGATTCTGGTGCTGCACGACGGCGCCATCGTCGAATCGGGCACCCATGACGAACTGCTGCTGCGCGATGGCTGGTATGCCAGCCAGTGGCGCTATCAACAATTGGAGGCCAGCCTCGATGCCATCTGACCAAGCGTCTCCCCCCGCCAACCCGCTGCGCGACCAGGCCCGCCGCGCCGCCGCGCTGCTGCGGCGCGCGGCCCAGCCGGACCGCCGCCACCTGGGCTGGGCCACCGCCTGGCTGGTCGTGGCCGCCGGCCTGGAAGTGATCGGCCCGATCCTCGGCAAGGCGCTGATCGACAACCATCTGCTGCCGCATGTGCTGGACCTGCCGCGCATGGCGCTGCTGCTGGGCGGGATGCTGGTCAGCGGCTGGATCGCGTCCTGGGTGCGCTACCTGCAGCTGGTGCGCCTGTCGGGCCTGGCCATGCGCTCCGTGCAGCGCCTGCGCGCCTGGGTGTTCGGCCACGTGCTGCGCCTGCCGATGGCCTTCTTCGACAAGGCCATCACCGGGCAGCTGATCAGCCGCGTTACCAACGACACCGAAGCCGTCAAGACCCTGTACATCCAGGTGCTGTTCGTGATGCTCGATTCCTCCATCGTGCTGCTGGGGACCATGGCCGCGATGGCCTGGCTGGACTGGCACCTGATGCTGATCGTGCTGGCCCTGGTGCCGGCGGTGGTCGGCATCGTGTGGCTGTACCAGCGCCTGTCAAGCCCCGCGGTCACGCGCGCGCGCGCGCTGCGCAGCGACATCAACGGCCAGATCGCCGAATCCATCGGCGGCATGAGCGTCCTGCAGGCCAATAACGCGGCGCAGCGCTTCGGCGCGCGCTTTGCCGCCACCAACACCGACCACTACCGCGCGCGCCTGGCCGAACTGCGCGCCAACGCCCTGCTGCTGCGCCCCATGCTGGACCTGCTCAACGTGATCCTGCTGGCGGTGGTGATCTTCAGTTTCGGCGCACGCGCCATGAACGCGGTGGAAGTGGGCGTGCTGTACGCCTTCATCAGCTACATCGCCCGCGTGGTCGAGCCGCTGATCCAGATCACCATGCAGTTCTCCAGCCTGCAGCAGGCCATCGTGGCCAGCAGCCGGGTGGCCGCCCTGCTGGATGAAGAAGGCGCGCCGGAACACACGGCCGACCGGCGCCAGAGCGCGCGCCAGGAACGCCTGGACGCGCCGGCGGTGCGCATCCGCCACCTGGACTTCGGCTACGCGCCCGGCCACAACGTG
>JBKHWY010000077.1:0-12626 GCA_046566285.1 Gammaproteobacteria bacterium
GCGCTGTCGCGTGCGGCAATAGCACACCAAACACAATTTGGAGACGCACCATGCCAGACACCACGACATCGAGTCCGGCCGGGCTGCATGACGCCCGGGCCCACGCCCAGGCCATGCCCGCCAACAAAGTACGTTTTGTGACCGCCGCCTCGCTGTTCGATGGCCATGACGCCGCGATCAACATCATGCGCCGCATCCTGCAAGCGAAGGGCGCGGAAGTCATCCACCTGGGCCACAACCGCTCGGTCGACGAAGTCGTCACCGCGGCGCTGGCCGAGGACGTGCAGGGCATCGCGATCTCCAGCTACCAGGGCGGCCACCTGGAATACTTCAAGTACATGATCGACCTGCTGAAGGCGCGCGGCGGCGCGCACATCAAGGTGTTCGGTGGCGGCGGCGGCGTGATCATCCCCTGCGAGATCGCCGAACTGCAGGCGTACGGCGTGGCGCGCATCTTCAGTCCCGAGGATGGCCAGCGCATGGGATTGGGGGGCATGATCGAATCGATGATTGCCGCCTGCGACGTGGACCTCGGCGCGCTGGCGCCCGCCAGCCTGGCGCCCCTGCAGGCGGGAGCGGTGGAGACGCGCCACCGCCCGCTGGCCCAGCTGATCACGGCGCTGGAAAACGGCCGCGCCGCGCCGCTGCTGCGGCAAGAACTGCGCGAGCGCGCGGCCCAGCTGCGCACCCCCACCCTGGGCATTACCGGCACGGGCGGGGCCGGCAAATCCTCGCTGACGGACGAACTGGTGCGGCGCCTGCGCATGGACCAGGACGACGCCCTGCACGTGGCCATCATCTCGATCGACCCCTCGCGGCGCAAGTCGGGCGGCGCGCTGCTGGGCGACCGCATCCGCATGAACGCCATCGGCCCCTGGCAGGGCCGCACGCGCGTGTTCATGCGCTCGCTGGCCACTCGCGCGGCCGGCTCGGAAATCACCGAGGCGCTGCCGGACGTGGTGGCCGCCTGCAAGGTGGCCGGCTTCGACCTGGTGATCGTGGAGACTTCCGGCATCGGCCAGGGCGACGCCGCCATCGTGCCGCACGTGGACCTGTCGATGTACGTGATGACGCCCGAATTCGGCGCGGCCTCGCAACTGGAAAAGATCGACATGCTCGACTTCGCAGACTTCGTCGCCATCAACAAGTTCGACCGCAAGGGCGCACAGGATGCGCTGCGCGACGTGGCCAAGCAGGTCCAGCGCAACCGCGAGCTGTGGGGCGCGGCGCTGGAGGCCATGCCGGTGTTCGGCACCCAGGCCGCGACCTTCAACGACGATGGCGTGACGGCCCTGTACCATAGCCTCAAGGCGCGCCTGGGCGAACTGGGACTGACGCTGCGCCCGGGCCGCCTGGCGCAGGTCGGCACGCGCCACTCCAGCGGCACCCAAGCCATCGTGCCGGCCGCGCGGGCGCGCTACCTGGCCGAGATCGCGGACAGCGTGCGCAGCTACCATCGCCATGTGGAGGAGCAGGTTGTGCTGGCGCGCGAACGCCAGCAGCTCATGGAAGCCAAGCGCATGCTGGGGACGGCGCTTGATGCCGCAGCCCTCGATGGCCTGGTCGCCACGCGCGAGGCCGCGCTGGATGCGCAGGCGCGCCGCCTGCTGGACGGCTGGCCCGCGCTGCGCGAAGCGTATGCCGGCGACGACTTCGTGGTCAGCGTGCGCGGCCGCGAAGTGCGCACGCCTCTGGTGCGCCAGACCCTGTCCGGCACCCGCATTCCGAAGGTGGTGCTGCCGCGCTTTGTCGACCATGGCGAGATCCTGCGCTTCCTGATGCGCGAGAACGTGCCCGGGGCCTTCCCCTACACGGCCGGGGTGTTCGCCTTCAAGCGCGAAGGAGAGGATCCCACCCGCATGTTCGCCGGCGAAGGCGACGCCGCCCGCACCAACCGGCGCTTCCGCCTGCTCTCAGAGGGCATGGCCGCCAAGCGCCTGTCCACCGCCTTCGACTCGGTCACGCTGTACGGGGCCGACCCGGCCGAGCGGCCCGACATCTACGGCAAGGTCGGCAACTCGGGCGTGTCGATCGCCACGCTGGACGACATGAAGGTGCTGTACGACGGGTTCGACCTGTGCGATCCGACCACCTCGGTCTCGATGACGATCAACGGCCCCGCGCCCACCATCCTGGCGATGTTCATGAACACCGCCATCGACCAGCGCCTGGCGCGCTTCGAGCACGAACAGGGACGCGCGCCCAGCGCCGAGGAAGCGGCCGATCTGCGCGCCTGGGTGCTGGCCAATGTGCGCGGCACCGTGCAGGCCGACATCCTGAAGGAAGACCAGGGCCAGAACACCTGCATCTTCTCCACCGAGTTTTCACTGAAGGTGATGGGCGACATCCAGGCCTATTTCGTGGCCCACCAGGTGCGCAACTTCTACTCGGTGTCGATCTCCGGCTACCACATCGCCGAAGCGGGCGCCAATCCCATCTCGCAATTGGCCTTCACGCTGTCGAACGGCTTCACGTTCGTGGAGGCGTATCTGGCGCGCGGCATGCATATCGACGACTTCGCGCCCAACCTGTCGTTCTTCTTCAGTAACGGCATGGACCCGGAATACAGCGTGCTGGGACGGGTGGCGCGGCGCATCTGGGCAGTCGCCATGCGCGAGCGCTACGGCGCCAACGAGCGCAGCCAGAAGCTCAAGTACCACATCCAGACCTCGGGGCGTTCGCTGCACGCGCAGGAGATCGACTTCAACGACATCCGCACCACGCTACAGGCCTTGACCGCCATCTACGACAACTGCAACAGCCTGCACACCAATGCCTACGACGAAGCCATCACCACCCCGACGGACGAATCGGTGCGGCGCGCGCTGGCCATCCAGCTGATCATCAACCGCGAGTGGGGGCTGGCGGTCAACGAGAACCCGCTGCAGGGCTCGTACGTCATCGACGACCTCACCGACCTCGTCGAGGCGGCGGTCCTGGACGAGTTCGACCGGATCAACGAGCGCGGCGGCGTGCTGGGCGCGATGGAGACCATGTACCAGCGCGGCAAGATCCAGGACGAGTCGCTGTACTACGAGCAGAAGAAGCACGACGGCAGCCTGCCGATCGTCGGCGTGAACACCTTCCGCAACCCGCATGCGCCGGAAGCCCCCGCGCCGATCGCACTGGCGCGTTCCAGCGAGGATGAAAAGCGCTTGCAACTGGCGCGCCTGGCGCACTTCCATGCGCGCCACGCGGATGCGGCGCCGCAGGCCCTGGCCGCGCTCAAGGAAGCGGCCATCCGCCACGCCAACGTGTTCGAGCAGCTGATGGACACGGTGCGCGTGTGCTCGCTCGGCCAGATCACCGACGCGCTGTTCGAGGTGGGTGGGCAGTACCGCCGCAATATGTAGGTGTAGGCAGGGGAAGCGAGGCGCGCGATCCGCCGCTAGTCCAGGCAGGGCCCGGTGGTGGACCCCGGCACCAGCACCGGCGTCCACAAGGTCTGCAGCTGCTCCGGCGGCGTGCCGGCCACCAGGCTCGAGAGCATCTCGATCATCTTGGCGCCGGCCTGGCTGGAGTGGGGCTGGTCGATGGCCGTCACGTTCTTGACCAGGCTGTCCTCGATGCTGCCCCAGACGATCACGGAGACGTCCCTGCCGATGGCCACGCCATGGTCGAGCAGCGCGCGCACCGCGCCCACGCCCGACAGGTGGTTGTCGACGATGACGGCGGTGGGACGGGGGTTCAGTTCCAGGAGCGCCTGCATGGCCTGGTAGCCGGTGCGGCGGTCGAGCGAATCCTGGTGCAGATAGGCGGGGTTGACCTGCACGCCGGCCTCCTGCAGGCAGCCCAGGAAGGCGCGCCTGCGCTCGGCCGCGAAGTTGAGCTCCAGATGGGCGCTGATCAGGGCGATGCGCCGGTGGCCGAATCCCAGCAGGTGCTGGCAAGCCATGCGCATGCCGGCATCGTGGTCGTAGTCGAACCATGCATATGGCTGGCTGAGCGTGGTGCGCCCATGGGCCACGAAGGGGAACTTCTTCTCGACCAGGTAGGCGATGCGCTCGTCGCGCACCAGGGTGCGGCTGACCACCAGGCCATCGACCCGGCGCCCGCGCACCATCTTGTCGTAGGACGGCAGTTCGTTGGCGGGCGACACCGGCGCGATGATCAGGTTCATCTTGCTCTTCTCGAGCGCATTCGACATCCCGCCCACCACCGACAGGAACATCGGGTCGCCCAGGTCGCTCGGCAGCAGCGGGTAGATGATGCCGAACACATTGGTGCGCCCCACGGCCAGGCTGCGCGCCATGGGATTGGCTTCGTAGCCGGCTTCCTTGGCGGCCGCCAGCACCCGCGCGCGCGTATGCACGTTGACCTCGGGATAGCCGTTGAGCGCACGGCTGACCGTGGTTTTCGAGATTCCAAGTGTGCGGGCAAGGCTCTTGAGGTTCATGGGCGAGCTGGCGCGAGAGTTGTCGTATGACCTTCAATTATAACAATCCTTGCCGACCGCCCGCCCGCGGCCGCCTGTCCGCGGCCGCCGGCTATTCGAGGACCCAGGTGTACTGGACCCTGGACCAGTTCGGCGTGACGGTGGCGGCCGATGCGTCGGGATCGAACTGGCACGCCTCGCTGGCCTTCAGCGACGCACGGTCGACCCGGGAGATGCCGCTCGACTCCACCAGCCTGGACGCCAGCACCTTCCCGCTGGGTGCGACCAGGACCTCCAGCATCACGGTGCCGCTGTCGCCGGCTTCCTGCCAGTGCACCGGGAAAGCGGGCGCGCTGCAAGCGGGCGCGAGGCGGCGGCTTTCCGCTGTGGCGGCGGTGCCGGCCGCGTTGGCCGAGCCGGCGCCGGCGGCGCCCAGCGCCAGCAAAGCCCAGCAGATGCGTGCGCGCAGGCGCGCCGTGGACGAGAAAAAGGAAGGGGTGGGATCGGCAGGGGTGAAATCGGTAAGCATGACAAGCTCCATTGGATAAAAGGATGGGTTGGACGCGCCAGCGGATAGCCAACGAATCGTCTGCGGGATGGCCATCAGACGATTCAAATATACCGATCCGTTAGCATAAAACTAAATGATTTGTAGTGATACGGCATATCGGCCGAATGAATAACCAGATTGCATGCACCGGCGCGGAGCGTGGCCGGCCCGGTCAAGGGGCGGGAAGGCATCGAGCCGGTGCAGGCGCGCGGTTTCCTCACCAAGAGGTGGCATGCGCGTGCCATGGGGAGGCGCGCGCTGCGAAACGAGATTGTTTGGGTGGACTGTGGCCGCGCCGACACAAGGGGCCCTGGCGAGCGCAACCGTGCCCCCTTCACTTGACGCTGCCAGCGCCTAGAATGAAGCCATCGCCCCCCGTGAAAGACCGAGATGCCCATTCAACCCGAACAGCTGGCCGCCCTGATGGCCGAGGTGGAAGCGGAAGACCCCATCGATTTCGCCGACCTGCCATTCAAGGAAGACGAACTGCGCAGCGTGGTGGCCAGCCACTTGTGCGAAATGGCCGCCGCCATGGACAAGTTCAGCACCGAGGACAAGCTGATGACCCTGCTGGCCGTTTCGGCCAAGCTGGTGCTGGAAAACCTGGTGCTGCACGTGCAGTTGCTGCGCCGCCACGGCCTGCCCGTGGGGGACAACGTCGAGGCGCTGCTGAGCCGGCTGCGCAAGGGGGACTAGGGCGAGCGCCGAAGCTGCAACGCTCATGCACCAAGTGTTGCCTAATGGTTAGGTAACATGTCACTATGGCGGTTATCTCCCAGAGGAAATGCGGCACCATCACGTCCGTGGATTTCCTCGCTTAACCGCACACCGATCGACACTCAAGGACACTCCATGCTGCTGCGCGCCCCCAAGCTCACCCTCCCCGCCGCCCTGATTTCGGGCGCATTCCTGCTGGGAGCGGGCCTCGCCGGTTGCGGCAAGAATGAAACCGGGGCCAGCCTGCTGGCCGACGCCAAGGCGTACCAGCAAAAAGGCGACAACAAGGCTGCCCTGATCCAGCTGAAGAACGCCGTCGTCAAGAGCCCGGACGACGCCACCATCCGCTTCGAACTGGCGAGCCTGTACACCACCATGGGCGACCCGGTGTCGGCCGAAAAGGAAATCCGCAAGGCGATCAGCCTGGGCACGCCGGCTGCCCAGGCCCTGCCGGTGCTGGCCAAGGCGCTGGCGGCCCAGGGGGAAACCAAGAAACTGCTGGCCGAAACCGAAGCGGCCGCCAAGACCCCGGAATTGCTGGTGCTGCGCGGCCACGCCTTCCTGCAGACCGATGACGAAGCCCACGCCAAGGAAAGTTTCGAGGCGGCCTTGAAGCTTAAGCCCAGCGACGGCAACGCCCTGATCGGGCTGGCCAGCCACGCGCTGGTGCGCAAGGACCTGGATGCGGCCCGCAGCTACACCGAGGAAGCGGTGGCCAAGGACCCGAAAAACGCCGAAGTCTGGATGTTCAAGGGGAATATGGCCACCCGCGACGGCAAGGCCGACGAGGCCCTGGCCGCGTTCAGCCAGGCGCTGGCGATCGAGCCGGAGCACCGCTCGGCCAACCTGGAAAAAGCCTATGTGGAAATCGGCGCCGGCAAGTTCGACGCCGCCCGCGCCGACCTGGAGGCCGCGCGCAAGCGTGCACCGGGCAGCGTGATCGTCACCTACACCCAGGCCCTGCTCGACCATACCGAAGGCAAGAACGCCCAGGCCCTGGAAGCCATCCAGAAAGTGCTGAAGGTCGCGCCGGAACACATGCCGAGCATCCTGCTGGCGGGCGCCATCCAGCTGAGCCTGGGTTCGTATGAACAGGCCGAACAAAACCTGAAGAAATACCTGGAAAAGTACCCGGACACCCTGTACGCCCGCAAACTGCTGGCCACCACCCTGCTGCGCAGCAAGCAGCCGGCCGATGCCGCCGCCGCGCTGGCGCCGGCCCTGGCCGACAGCCAGGATCCGCAACTGCTGGCGCTGGCCGGCGAGTCCTACCTGCAAGTGCGCGATTTCGACAAGGCCTCGAACTACTTCCAGAAGGCCAGCGACCTGGCGCCCAAGACGGCCGCCCTGCACACCTCGCTGGGCCTGTCCAAGCTGGGCCAGGGCGACAATGCCAAGGGCATCAGCGAACTGGAGCTGGCCGCCAGCATGGACCCGAAGTCGCAGCAGGCCGGCCTGGCGCTGGTGCGCACCCAGCTGGGCCTGAAGCAGTACGACAAGGCGCTGGCCACCGTGGCCACCCTGGAAAAAGCCCAGCCGGACAATGCCATGCTGCAGAACCTGAAGGGCGGCGTGTACATGAGCAAGGGCGACCTGGCCAGCGCGCGCGCCAGCCTGAACCGCGCCCTGCAGCTGCAACCGACCTATTTCGCCGCCGTCGCCAACCTGGCCCAGCTGGACCTGAAGGAGAAGAAACCGCAGGACGCCAAGCAGCGCTTCCTGGCCTTCCTGGAAAAGGACAAGAAGCACATCGGCGCGATGATGGCGCTGGCCGACCTGGCCAACCTGGAAGGCAAGAACGCCGAAGCGACCAGCTGGTATGAGCGCGCCAGCAATGAAAACCCGGAGGCCGAGGCGCCTGCCATGCAGCTGATCTCGCAATACCTGCGCGTGGGCGAAAAGCAGAAGGCCCTGACGGCGGCGCGCAAGCTGTCCACCGCCAACCCGGCCAATCCGGACCTGCTGGAACTGCTGGGCCAGGCCCAGCTGGCCAACAAGGACGAGGCCGCCGCGCTGGAGAGCTACAGCAAGATCGTCACCCTGCTGCCCAAGTCGCCCACCGCCCACCTGCGCCTGGGCGGCGTGCAAGCGTTGATGAAGAACGACAGCGCCGCCATGGAGAGCGTCAAGCGCGCCCTGAGCCTGGACCCGGAGAACGTGCAGGGCCAGCTGGCCCTGGTGGACTTGTCGATGCGTAAGGGCGACCCCAGCGGCGCGCTGGCGCTGGTGAAGAAGCTGCAAAAGCAGACCCCGGACGCGCCCGCGCCTTTCCTGCTGGAAGGCGACATCCAGATGCTGCTGAAAAAGCCCGACCTGGCCCTGCGCGCGTATGACCAGGCCTTCACGGTGGGCAAGAATGCCCAGCTGCTGATCAAGTCGCTGCAAGCCATGAAAGCCCTGGGCAAGGACAAGGAAGCCGATGCCCGTGCGCTGCAATATGCCGCCGCCCATCCGGACGATGCCGTCATCAACCTGTATGTGGGCGAGTCCTACCTGAACAGCAAGCAGTACAAGCTGGCGATCGCGCGCTTTGAAAGCGTCCTGAAGAAATTCCCGGACAGCGTGCTGGCACTGAACAATCTGGCCTGGGCCTACCAGCAGGAGAAGGACGCGCGCGCGCTGGCGACGGCGGAAAAAGCGGTCAAGCTGGCGCCGCAAAATGCGCCGGTGCTCGACACGCTGGGCTGGATCCTGGTGGAACAGGGCAATACCCAGCGCGCTGTGACACTTTTGCAACAGGCGGTGGCCGCCGACCCGCAGGCGGGCGACATCCGCTTCCACCTGGCTTCAGCATTGTTCAAGGCTGGCGACAAGGAAAAAGCCCGCAAGGAAGTCGACGCCGCACTGGCGGGTAAGCCGTTTGCCTCGCTGGAAGAAGCGCGCGCCCTGCGCAAGCAGCTGTAAACACGCGCACGATTGCGCTGGCGTTCCTCTAGTAAATTGTTATTGATAATCTATAATGTTCGTTCGATCAATATGTAGCTAGCGTCACGCCGATGAACCGAAGTGTCGTCCCCGCCGGAGAATGCTCAATGACCAACACGATCGTTGCACAGTCTGCCCAAGCCGGAGCCGAGGGCGACACGACCGGGCCCAGTGCCCCCGGGGACACCGGCGAAGCAAGCGAAGCAAGCGAAGCAAGCATCATCGAGTTTTCGATCAACGAACGCGTGTTCGGCATCCGCGCGGCGGACATCGACGAACAGCGCAATTCGGCCAGCCTCCTGATCAACAAGATGTACGCCTGGCGCGGCTATGCGGGCAGCCACCAGCTGGCGCACGACCCCAACCGCATCACGCTGACCGCCTCCGACGCCGGCGAAGTGATCGGCACGGTCAGCATGGGCCTCGATGGCAGCGTGGGCTTGCTGGCCGACCAGGTGTTCAAGGATTGCATCGAGCCCTATCGCCAGGCCGGCAAGGTGTGCGAAATCATCAAGCTGGCGATCGATCCGACGGTGAAATCCAAGGCCGTGCTGGCCGCGCTGTTCCACGTGGTGTTTATCTACGCCTACAAGCTGCATTCCTGCACAGACATTTTCGCCGAGGTGAATCCACGCCACCGGCGCTTCTACGAAACCATGTTGGGGTTCAAGGTGGAGTGCGAATCGCGCCCGAATCCTCGGGTCGAGGCCCCTGCCGTGCTGCTGCGCATCAGCAGCGACTATGCGGTCGAGCAGATTGCCCGCTTCGCCGGGCACGGCGCCGATGCGGGCACCGAGCGCTCGCTGTATCCGCACTTCTTTTCCAAGCGGGAGGAGAGCGGGATCATCACCCGCCTTATGCAGATCGGTTGACAGCCGTTACACTCGATTACAAATTCGCTTGCACACGATTGGTCATGCAATTGTTTTTGGGATAATATTTATCGAGTTTGACACTCGAGCTTGTTTTCGCTCGGCTCCCCAATCCAACATCAGGTCCGATCACATCATGAATGGAATGATCCCGCGCATTCGCTGTGGCCTCGCCGTGACCCTGCATGCGGAGGCTGTCGCATGAGCAACATCCTACCCGGCCCGATGGTCCGGCTCGACGGTGATCTCGACGTGGCCATCCGTGAAGATGATGAATCTGGTCTGATACGCAACATTAGCATAAACGAACGGGTATTCGGCATTCGATTGGCGGATACCGAACGGGGGCGCAGCGAAGCGAGCCTGCTCATCAGCCGGATGTACGCCACCCGTGGCTACCAGGTCACCAGCCCGCTGGTGTACGGACCCAACCGCATTACCCTGACGGCCGCCTGCGACGGCGTTACCATGGGCACCGTCACGCTCGGGATCGATTCGCCCATGGGCATTTTGGCCGATGAAATCTTCAAGGGCGAAATCGATACCTTCCGCACGCGCGGTGGCCGTGTGTGCGAGATTACCAAGTTCGCCGTGGACCCGCAAATGCGCTCCAAGCATGCGCTCGCGGCCCTGTTCCACACGCTGTTCATCTACGCGCGCTACCTGTACGGCTGCACCGACATGTTCATCGAGGTGAACCCGCGCCATCGCCGTTTTTACGAAAACATGCTGGGCTTTCGCCAGCTGGGCGAGTTGCGCGAGAATCCCCGCGTGCATGCACCCGCCTACCTGTTGCGCCTGTGCCTGAACGAGGCGGCCAAGCACATCGAATTGCACGGCGATACCAGCGACAACCCAGGCAAGGATCGCTCGCTGTACCCGTATTTCTTTTCCAAGAAGGAAGAAGAAGGCATCGCCCACCGCCTCTTCAACATCACCTGGGCGCCCGAACAGAAGGCCCAGCAGCACGTGGCGCAGCGCCGCTACGGGTAAGCGTCCCCTCACGGGTCGACGACCTTCGCAGCCGCGCCGCCGACAGGCGGCTTTTTTTCGTCGTGGCAAATCGACATTATTGTCGGAAAATCTTACAGGCCCGGAGCGCCGCCTTGCGCTGCCTCAGCTAAGTGTTTGATTTTACGCATACAGTTAAGCTTGGCACGGGCTTTGCTACTGTACCCAGTGCAAGAACACCCAAACAAGTCAAAAACGAGGACACATAATGAATCTGATCAAAAAACTCGGCTGCGCAGCTGCAGTTGCTCTGGCGATGGTCGGCACCGCAAACGCAAGCCCCGTGCTGAACGGCTGGGTATTCAACCCGAACGGCGGCGGCTTCGCAGCTGGCCAGCAAGTCAACGAATACCTGGACATTAACGGCACCGCCTTCATCCAGCTGGCGCCGACCTCGGCGTCGACCTTCAACTTCACCGAGTCGGCTGTGTTCAACTCGGTGCAAGCTGACGGCAACGGCAACCTGTTCCCGCTGAACTACGCTGGCGGCAACATCACGGCGACCTTCGTGGCCAGCGGTTCGGGCAGCTTCTCGGGCGGTTTCCACTTCTCCAGCGGCACCATCAAGATCTACCAAAACCCTGTCAACAACCAGTACGCCACCACCGCCGGCACCTACGGCGCTGACCTGGGCAACCTGATCGCCACCTTCGACGTGCTGCCAGGCGGCGGCGGTCTGGTGGACGGCAGCGGCAGCCCAGTGGGCAACGGCCAGATCACCGTGTTCGCCAAGGCCAAAGCAGGCGACGTGGCTCCAGGCTACTTCTTCCGTAGCAACGGTACCGACCTGGCTTCGGAAAACATCCTGTCGTTCGCGTTCACCAACGCCAACGCCATCGGTGCACCGACCGCGACCCAAGTGAAAGAAATCGCTTGCGGCTTCGCTGGCTTCACCGGTCCAGGCTGCTCGGGTGGCACCTACTCGAACGTGCCAGGCAACCACTTCTTCGTGAGCAACAACGGTCAGTTCAAGCTGGCTGAAGTGCCAGAACCAGGCTCGCTGACCCTGCTGGGCGTGGCTGTCCTGGGCGCCGGCTTCGTGAGCCGCAAGCGCAAGAAGGCCTAAGCTTTCGCTTCGCACCGCTGAGCTAAATCAGCTCGGCACAAAAAAACGCCGTTCAGGAAACTGAACGGCGTTTTTGCTGATGGGCCCAGTGTGTCGCGGGCTCAGGTTGTCATGGCCTCAGGTCTTCATTAACTCCTGCAGCGGCCGGCGCAGCGAGCGCGACGTCGGCGCGGGCCCCGCGCCCAGGCGTCCCATGTACACGGGAACATTCTCATCCGTAAAAATCAGCCTGACGCTGTCGCGCTCGAGCTGGTTCGCCAACGGCTGCAGCCTGGCCGTCGTCGTAAATTGCTTCCCATCCCGGACATACTTCGAAAAAATCAGCGGTGTCATCTCCGGCTGCATGTATAGGCCCAGGTGCGTCAGCGTCAGCCAGAAGCGCTGCACTGCCCGCCCCGCACTGACGTAGTCGTCGATGCCGCACGGCTGGCGCTTGGCCTTGAGCACGAAGTGCGCGGCGCAGGCCAGGCTGGGCAAAAAATCCATCTGCATGCGCGGCATGCCGGTTCCCATCAGCCGGTTCATGGTGGACAGCCGTCCCCAACTGGCCATGGCCCACTTCATCAGCTTGAGCGTCATCGCATCCACACCCAGCGCCCGGTCGGGCACGCGGTCGTGGCTGTGCGCCACGCCCCAGTGGATGATCTTCCGGTGGGTTTCATAGGCTTCCGGCATCGACAGGCGCAGCTTGGCATTGTTGAACATCAGGCGCGCGGTGCGCAGCTTGGCGTCCTTGCCTTCCAGCCAGCTGACCACGTAATCGTCGCCTACGCAGGCTTCCAGCGTGCGCTTTTCCTGCGCCGTCAACGGCCGGGTGCGCATCGGGCGGCGCTGCACGCTGCGGCGGGTGATGGCGTCTACCAGTTCGCTCGGCTGCACGCTGGCGTCCGGGACCAGACGCACATCGAAGACCGGGCGCTCGTCCGGCGCGTCCGGCCGCCGGCTCACGTCCGCGCGCAGGCCGAACCGGGTGGCGGCAATGGCCAGGGTTTCCAGCAGCGCGCCATAGGAAATCTGGCTGGGATGGCCGTCCAGGTCGTAGACGCAGTGTTCGCGCGTGTCGTAGCCGTGCACGGCCACGTGATCGGGCGCCAGGATCTCGAACTGCCA
>JBKHWY010000078.1:0-12613 GCA_046566285.1 Gammaproteobacteria bacterium
GCGCCCCGCGGCCGACGCCAAGAACATCCACTTGGAGCGCCTGTACGACCCGGCCGTCGGCCTGATCGCGGGCGACCCGGGACGCTTGCAACAGGTGATCTGGAACCTGCTGTCGAATGCCATCAAGTTCACCCCGCGCGACGGGCTGGTGCAGATCGAGCTGTCCGCCGCCGACCGCCACGTGGACATCACGGTGCGCGACACCGGGGTCGGCATCCGCCCGGAATTCATGGCGCACGTGTTCGAACGCTTCCGCCAGGCCGACGCCTCCACCACCCGCAAGCACGGCGGGCTGGGACTGGGCCTGTCGATCGTCAAGCACCTGATCGAGCAGCACGGCGGCACCGTGCGGGTGGAGAGCGAAGGCGAGAACATGGGCTCGAGCTTCACCATCGAACTGCCGGCGGCCGACCGGCCGCCGCTGTCGAGCCGCGCCGACCGTGTGCCCTACAGCCCGCCCACCCCCGTCACGCCGGAAATCATGCTGCGCGACTTGTCCGGGCTGAAAGTGCTGGTGGTGGACGATGAGCCCGATGCGCGCGACCTGATCAAGCGAATTCTGTCAGACTGTCATGCAGAGGTGACAACCGCGAGTTCCGCCGCGGAAGGCCTGGCCGCGTTCCGGCGCCAGCGTCCCGATGTGCTGGTGAGCGACCTCGGCATGCCGGACGTGGACGGCTTCGAACTGCTCAACCAGGTACGGGCGCTGGGCCGCGAACAAGGGGTCGACACGCCGGCCGTGGCGCTGACGGCATTTGCGCGCTCGGAAGACCGCCTGCGTGCGCTGGAAGCGGGGTTTCGCTCGCATATTTCCAAGCCGGTCGAGCCGAGCGAACTGATTGCCACGGTGGCGCAGATGGCGCCGGGCAAGCAGTGAGGAACTGATTCAATAAGGAGCACAATTGCGGCACAATGAAGGCACCGTCGATCAGCCGGCTGGCGTGCCCCGCAGTTCCTACCCGCGCACGCGGCGCTGTCCTACAAGAAATTTTTTAACACACTGCTAAACTGTGTGCTTATAGTAACAACGGTGCTGCCCTTACGGGCGTGCAGCCTCTGCCTTGATTGAGAATGACGCATGCCGAGCCGCGAAGAAATCCTGAACGCAAAAATTCTGGTGGTGGACGATTCCCCCGACAATATCGAACTGATGGAAGAGATATTGCGGGAAGAAGGCTACACGTGCGTCAGCTCGACGATGCTGCCCGAGCAGGTCTGCCCGCTGCATCGCCAGCACAACTATGACCTGATCCTGCTGGATTTGCAGATGCCCGGCCTGAACGGCTTCCAGGTCATGAAGGGCCTCAAGGAAATCGAACAGGGCGGCTACCTGCCCGTGCTGGCCCTGACGGCCCAGCCCAGCTTCAAGATCGCCGCCCTGGAAGCGGGCGCGCGCGACTTCATCAGCAAACCCTTCGACCTGCTGGAAGTGCACAAGCGCATCCACAACATGCTGGAAGTGCGCCTGCTCTACAAGGAACTGGCGCAGTACAGCAAGGCCCAGCAGGCCCTGGCCCTGCACGACGCCCTGACCGGCCTGCCCAACCGGCGCCTGCTGGAAGACCGCATCGAAACGGCCCTGCAGCATGCCAACCGCAACCACCACAAGGCCGCGATCATGTACCTGGACCTGGACGGGTTCAAGGCCATCAACGACACCTACGGCCACGCCTACGGCGATGAAGTGCTGAAGATCGTCTCGCAGCGCCTGCTGTCCAATTCGCGCAAGGAAGACACCGTCGCGCGCCTGGGCGGCGACGAATTCATGGTGGTGCTGGGGGAAGTGTCGAGCCTGGCCGATGCGCAGGGACCGGCCGCCAAACTGGTCGAAGCGGTCTCCGAGCCCTTCTTCATCAATGACCTGACCCTGCGCCTGTCGACCAGTATCGGCATCAGCATCTATCCGGACGATGCCGAGACGGTGGAAGCCTTGATCAGCATTGCCGACTACGCGCTGTACGAAGCCAAGCGCGGCGGCAAGAACCGCTTCTGCGCCACCTCCGCCGGTCCCACGGCGGTGATCCCAAAAAAGGCTGAGCTGGCACCGCGTCGTTGACGCGCGGTGTCCAGCCGCGTCGCCTGACGCGACCAGTCAACACTCCATCCCCGCTGGCGCCGGCGCGCCGCCCATGACGCACCACGCACGTGCCGCCAGCACGTGACGAAGCCCGCCGGCGCAAGCCAGCGGGTTATTGCATCGAACCAGCGGCGGATCAGTGCGCCTTGGCGTGCGTCTTTTCCGCCTGCTTGGCGATGCCCTCTTCCGTATTCGCCTCGACCGCCTTGGCATGCTGGTGGTCGGTATGCGCGTCCACCTTCTCGGGCGGAACTTCGATGCGGGTGATGCCGGCATCGACGGAGATGGGGTCGCTGGCCGGGAAGGTCATTTCGACGGCGTCGTCGAGCAGGGTTTCCTTGGCCGCCTGCTGGGGCGTATCGACTTCCTCGGACGCCAGGCAGTGGATGGCGCTGGCCCACTTCACGTACTTCAGCTCGGCCAGTTCGCCGATGGTCCGGACGTTGAACGCCTTCTGCAGCGCCTCGGCATCCTTCTGGCTGACCCCGCGCAGCGCCGACACGGGCGCATTGCACAGGTCGCGGAAGGATTTGCCGGCGAAGGCGTGGTCGACGATGGTATCGATATTCATGACTGTCCCTTTCATGTGTTGCCGCCCTTGCCCGGGCGCTCGTAGCCGGCGCTGTATGCGCCGTGGTTGGGTTGACTATCCCATAACATCCCGCCCACGTATGTGCGGCAGCGAACTCAAAGCTGTGTTACCCCTGCGCACGATTGCTTTTTTTGACACTTGGCAACTCGGTCGTTATGATGGCTGGCAACAACAGAGGACACCGCCGGCGCGCCACGACGCTTGCGCGCCTGCGGTCTCTGATATTCTGTCGGCAGACTGCGCCACCGATTCACTGACAACCACGCACTCAAGCAGCACAGGAACCCCGTGCCGACCATTCCAAAACCGAAGATCCTTGTCGTCAACGACGATCCGGCCAGCCTGCTTGCATTGACCAGCCTGCTCGACCAGTGGGCCACCGAGTGCGGCTACGATGTCATCTCCGCGCGCTCCGGCCAGGAAGCCCTGCGCCAGGTGCTGCTGCACGACTTCGCCGTGATCCTGCTGGACGTGAACATGCCCGGCATGGACGGCTTCGAGACCGCCGAGGCGATCCACCAGCGCGCCCGCTCGGCCGATATCCCGATCATCTTCGTCACCGCCTTCCTGGCCGACGAGATCGACCGCCTGAAGGCCTACCAGCGCGGCGCGGCCGACTTCCTGTTCACCCCGGTGATCCCGCAGATCCTGCGCGCCAAGGTGATGGTGTTCGTGGCGCTGGCCACCAAGAACGAAGAACTCAAGCGCCAGGCCGCCAAGCTGAGCCAGCGCACCACCGAACTGACCGCCACCAACAAGCGCCTCACCCGCGAAATGGAAGAGCGCAAGGCGGCCGAACGCAAGAGCCACGCGAAAGACGAATTCCTCGCCATGCTGGGCCACGAACTGCGCAATCCGCTGTCGGCCATCAGCAGCGCCGGCGCCCTGCTCGGCCTGCCCGGCGCGGGCCCGGAAGTGGCCAGCCGCGCGCGCACCATCATCCAGCGCCAGAGCGCCCACCTGTCGCGCATCGTGGACGACCTGCTGGACCTGTCGCGCGCGATGTCGGGCAAGATCCTGCTGTCGAAAAAGCCGCTGGAAGTGGGGGGCCTGGTGTCGGCCTGCCTCGACACCTTCCGCGCCACCGGCCGCACCAGCAGCTACAAGATCAACCTGCAGGTCGAGCCCACCTGGGTCGAGGGCGACGCCACCCGCCTGGAGCAGATCGCCACCAACCTGATCGACAACGCCCTGAAGTACACGCCCGAAGGCGGCGCCATCGACATCGGCGTGCGCCAGGACGGCCTTGAAACCGTGCTGACCGTGCGCGATTCCGGCATGGGCATCCCGGGCGAACTGCTGCCGCACGTGTTCGACGTGTTCGTGCAGGGCTCGATCACCATCGACCGCTCGCAGGGAGGCCTCGGCATTGGTCTCGCGCTGGTGCGGCGCCTGGTGGAACTGCATGGCGGCAGCGTCAGCGCCGACAGCGCCGGGGCCGACCAGGGCAGCACCTTCGAGATCCGCCTGCCCAGCACCGCTCCCGCCAGCGTGGCCGACGGCGCCGTGGCGCCGGCGCCGGACGCCGACATGCCCACCATCCTTCTCATCGAGGACAACGACGATGGGCGCGAGATGATGAGCACCATGCTCGCCGCCTACGGCTACGTGGTGCGCCAGGCCGCCGATGGACTGCAGGGCGTGCGCCTGGCCGGCACCTGGCTGCCCGACGTGGCGCTGGTGGACATCGGCCTGCCCGGCATCGACGGCTATGAGGTGGCGCGCCGCCTGCGCGCCAACGACGCCACCAGCGCCATCAAGCTGATCGCCCTGACCGGGTATGGGCTGGCGGAAGACCAGCGCCGTGTGCTCGATGCCGGGTTCGATCTGCACCTGGTCAAGCCGGTGGACTTGAACAGCCTGCTGAACGCGATCCGCGCGCAGGCCGCGCAAAGCGCCGGCGCGGTCGTAAAATGAGGCTGCGCATGAAGCGCTGCGGGACCGGGTTCCCGCACAAGCGCGCGCCGCACGATTGGCCCGGCGGGGCCAGGCAAGCTGTTGTATGATTGGCGCAAATTATCAAGAGCCTCGCATGAACGCACCGGCCACTTCGTCGAACGATTCCGAACTTGAGCGTCTGGTTGCCCAGCGCACTGCCGACCTGACCGAATTGCTCGGTCACGTGATGACCTGCTGGGATGAAGACCGCCGCCTGCTGGCGCGCAAAATGCACGACAGCATGGGCTCCAGCATGACGGCCCTGACCATGCACCTGGGTCTGCTGACCCAGCAAATGCCGCAAGAAAAAAACCTGCAGGACCGCGCGGCGCAGATGAAGACCCTGCTCACCAACATCATCAACGCCAACCGCGACATGCAGCTGGGGCTGTGGAACGACAAGCTGGAATTCCTCGGCATCAAATCCGCGCTCAGCGAACTGGTACGTGATTTCGGCAGCGCCCACCGCATCAAGGCGCGCGCCAGCCTGCCCGATGAAGACGCCAGCCTGCCCCGGCCCTTTGCCGTGGCCCTGCTGCGCTGCGCCGAGGAAGGCTTGCGCAACGTGCTCGCGCACAGCCAGGCCAGCGAAGTGGATGTCATCCTGGACGACAACGAGGATGAAGTCATGCTGACGGTGCGCGACAACGGCGTCGGCCCATCCGGCTGGGACACCGGCCGGCTCGATTGCCACGGCATCCGCCTGTTGCGCGAGCGCGCCAGCTTCCTGGGCGGCAGCCTGGATCTGCAAGCGGGCCAGTCGGCCGGCTCGCAGTTGACCCTGATCCTGCCGAAGCAGCCCGCGCCCGCCGTACCGGCCTGAAGCCGAGCCGCCAGCGGCGGCTCGATCCACCTCAGTGCAGCTTGACCAATGGCTTGGACCGCTTGATCAGGAAGCGCGCGAACGCCAGCAGGCCGGTGCGCATCGCGCCCATCACCGCCGCGTGGTGCATCAGGTGCAGGCTCACGTACATGACGCGCGCAAACGTGCCCTCGACGAACCAGGACAAGCCCTTGAGTGACCCCATCAGGCTGCCCACCGTGTTCGAATGCCCAAACGACACCAGCGAGCCATAGTCGCGATAGGTGTAGGCATGCGGCGCCGGCGCCTTGCCCTTGGCCAGGCGCAGCAGGCGCGTGACCAGGTAGTCGGCCTGCTGGTGCGCGGCCTGGGCACGCGGCGGCACCGCCTTGCCGGCACTGTCCACGCAGGCGGCACAGTCGCCCAGCGCATACACGTGCTCCATGCCCTTCACGCGGAGAAAACCATCGACCTCGATCTGGCCGCCCTTGTTGACGGGCAGGCCCAGCGTGGCCAGGAACTCGGGCGCCTTGATGCCGGCGGCCCAGACCACCAGGTCGGACGGATACACATTGCCCTCCTTGTCCGTCACGTGGTCGGCCGCGATGCTGGTCACGCGGCAGGATGTGACGACCTGGATGCCGCGCTGATTGAGCAGCTTGTGCGCGGCGGCCGAGACCCGCTCTTCCAGCGGCGCCAGGATGCGCGGCGCCCCTTCGAGCAGCGTGATGCGCACGTCGCGCATGGGCTGCAGGTGCGAAAAGCCATAGTTGGTGTACACCCCGCTGGCTTCGCGCAGCTCGGCGCCCAGCTCCACGCCGGTGGCGCCCCCGCCGATGATGACGATGTCCACGCCGGCGCTGGGGTCGGTGCTCTTGCGCGTGTCCGCATGCAGCAGCAGCTTCAAGAGCTGCAGGCGGAAGCGCTCGGCGTCTTCGGTGGCGTTGAGGGAAATGGTGTGTTCTTTGGCGCCGGGCACGCCGAAGTAATTGGACGTGCTGCCCACAGCGATGACGAGGGAGGTGAATTCGATCTCGCGCGCCGGCAGCAGCGCTTCGCCCTGGGCCGTGCGCACCTCGGCCACCGTCAGGCGCCGCTGGTTCGCATCGAGCGCCTGCAGCGCGCCGTAGACAAAGGTGAAGCCATTGTCGTGCGCCAGCATCTGGTACGACAAGCCTTCCTGGTGAATGTCCAGCGTGCCCGCCGCCACCTCGTGCAGCGACGGCTTCCACACATGCGACAGCCGGCTGTCGATCAACATCACATTGGCCGGACCCAGCTTGCGTCCGAGTTTGCTGGCCAGTTCCAGGCCGCCAGCACCGCCACCGACTACAACGATATTGCCTCGCAAGTGACACTCCCGTCCGACTCGTTGATGCTTAGTCTACTATGCGGACGGGAATCACGTTGGCGGACGCGTGCGGGCCTCAGTGCTTGCCTTGACCGTGTCCGTGACCGTGGCCATGCCCTTCGCCATGCCCGCGGCCATGGCCGTGACCACCGCCGTGGCCGCGGTCGTGATCGCGGTCATCCCAGCCGCGGTCGACTTCCACCACGCGCTCGACCACCCGCACGGGGCGGCGCGGCTCCACATAACGGCGCTCGACCGCATAGCCGTGCTGCTCGCGGTAGCGCGGCGCCCACTCGTTCTGGTACCAGTCATCGCGCACGAAATACACGTTGCGCCCGCAGGCGCCGTAGCGGTAGCAGTGCTTGCTCCAGTGCTTGCGGTGGCCCGGTGGAACGCGCAGGTACATCGGTTCGGCGATATAGCGCACCGGACGCTCGACGATGATGGGACGCTCGTACACCAGGCGCGGACGGCTGTCGCCGATGTCGATGCTGCCATAGAAGCCGGGCTGGCCGATGTCCAGGTGGACGCTGGTCTGGGCCAGCGCCGCGCCGCTGGCGCCCAGCAGGGCAGCGGCAAGAAGAAGGGCTTTCATGGTGGACCTCGTGAAGTGCTGACGATGGCCGAAGTTTAGCAGAAGCAATGACTCGCTCTGTCATGCAACGCACAGTTCTTACCGGTCGTTACATTCTTTACAAGCGGCAGGCCCAGCCCGCCAATCCCGCGCCGCCTGCGCCAGGCTCTCCGTATGATGGCCTTTTCAAAACTGAGGACCATCGGAGACGCCATGACGCGACCCCGCCACGCGCTCGCCATCCTCGCCGCCTTCTGCCTGCTGCTGCTGGCAGCCTGCGGCGACAAGCACGAGCCCGTCAAGCCCACCGTGACCGCCGGCCAGGCCCGCTGACAGGCGGCGCCCAGCGGCATGTTGCGTCCCAGCGGGACGGGGTAAACTATTGCCTTTCAATTCGTTTCCACCCCCACATGTCCTTCGCACATCTCGGCCTGATCGATCCCCTCCAGCGCACGCTCGATGCACTCGGCTACAGCACGGCTACGCCAGTGCAGGCCCAGGCCATCCCCGCCATCCTGGCCGGGCGCGACGTGATGGCCGCCGCCCAGACGGGCACTGGCAAGACCGCCGGCTTCGCCCTGCCCCTGCTGCAGCGCCTGACCATGGAGGGACCGGCGGTGGCCAGCAATTGCGTGCGCGTGCTGGTGCTGGTGCCCACGCGCGAGTTGGCCGAACAAGTCCATGAAAGCGTGCGCAAGTACGGCGCCGGCCTTCCATTGCGCACCGGCGTGGCTTACGGCGGGGTATCGATCAACCCGCAAATGATGAGGCTGCGTAAGGGCCTGGACCTGCTGGTGGCCACGCCAGGGCGCCTCCTGGACCTGCAGCGCCAGAACGCCGTGCGCCTGAACCAGCTGCAAACCCTGGTGCTGGACGAAGCGGATCGCATGCTCGACCTGGGCTTTTCGCGCGAGCTCGGCCAGATCTTCGCCCTGTTGCCGAAGACGCGCCAGACCCTGCTGTTCTCGGCCACGTTCTCCGACCCCATCCGGGCACTGGCGGGCGAACTGCTGCACGACCCGGTCAGCATCGAGGCCGGTGCCCGCAACACCACCGTCAAGCGCATCCGCCAGTGGATGATCCCGGTCGACAAGAAGCGCAAGCCCGAGCTGTTCCTGCACCTGCTGCGGCGCGAACAGTGGCGCCAGGTGCTGGTGTTCGTCAAGACCCGCAAGGGCTGCGACGCGCTGGTCGATCTGCTGGCCGAGCGCGGGATTGGCGCCGACGCCATCCACGGCGACAAGCCCCAGCCGGCCCGCCTGCGTGCGCTGGAGCGCTTCAAGGCGGGCGAGGTGTCGATGCTGGTGGCCACCGACGTGGCCGCGCGCGGGCTCGACATCCACGACCTGCCCATCGTCGTCAATTACGACCTGCCCACCGTGGCCGAGGATTACGTGCACCGCACCGGGCGCACGGGCCGCGCCGGCGCGTCCGGCGAAGCGGTGTCGCTGGTGGCGGCCGATGAAGTCGATCTGCTGGCCGCGCTGGAACGCTTGACCGGCCAGCGCCTGGAGCGCGTGGAGGAGCCGGGCTTTGCGCCGGAACACCGGGTGCCGGAAACCAGTGCCGCCGGGCAGATCGTCAAGAAGCCCAAGAAGCCCAAGGACAAGGCCGCCATGTTCGAAAAACGGGCGAAACGGGCGCTGGCCGAGGCCCCCGTCACCCAGGTGGACGTGCGCTTCGCCAAACGCTAGCGCGTATTGCCAGATGGACACCCATGTCCGATCTGCACAACGATGGTGCGGCGGCGTCCTCGGCCATGCGGTATCATGCGCCACATCGGTGTAACACCAAATTAACGTTTCCACAAGCCTACATGACCCAGACTCTCTCGTTCGTGGCGCCCGACACCATCAGCTTGCCGGCCCTGAAAGCCAGTTGCTCGCAGTGCAGCATGCACCAGCTGTGCTTGCCTATGGGGCTGGACAACAACGACATCGACCGCCTGGACCAGATCATCGGCAAGCGTCGCCGGCTGGCGAAGGACGAGCGGCTGTACCAGATGGGCGATCCGTTCCGCAACCTGTACGCGATCCGCTTCGGCCACTTCAAGACTTACCAGGTGAACGCTGCCGGCGAACAGCAGATCACCGGTTTCCAGATGGCCGGGGAATTGCTGGGCATGGACGCCATCAGCACCGACCGCCACTCATGCGACGCGGTCGCGCTGGAAGACAGCGAAGTATGCGAGATCCCGTTTTCGCGCCTGGAAGAACTATTCGGCCAGGTGCCGACCCTGCTGCGCCACTTCCACCGCATCATGAGCCAGGAAATTACCCGTGAGCAGAATGTCATGCTGCTGCTCGGAAACATGAAAGCGGAGCAGCGCTTTGCGGTCTTCCTGGTGAACAAATCGGCACGCTATGCGGCGCGCGGCTATGCGTCGGACCGCTTCGCGCTGCGCATGTCGCGTGAGGACATCGGCAACTACCTGGGGTTGACCATCGAGAGCGTCAGCCGCCTGATCAGCCGCTTCAACAAGCTCGGCTGGGTCAGGATCGACAAGCGCCAGGTCGCCATCCTCGACCTGGACACGCTCAAGGCGATCGCCGCCGGCACCCTGGCCAGCTGACGGATCGCGCCACGGCCTACAGCTTGGCGTGCAGGGTCAGGCCCACCCAGCGGCGCGGGCCGATGCCGTCGTAGGCCACGCCGTTGGTGGCGCTGTACTGCGTGATGCTGGTGGTGTACTTGGTGTCGAAGGCATTCTTCACCACCAGGTCCAGCTCGAACTTGCCGCCCTTGCCGATCAGGCCGATGCCGATGTCGGTCAGCGAGTACGCCTTCTGCTCGCCGTAGCGCGACAGGGTATCGGTCAGGTTATGCTTGCTGCGGTACGAGTTCACGATCCACACGTGGCTGTTGTAGCCGGCGACGAGCGGGGCCTGGTAGTCCACGCCGAAGGTGGCCGTGACTTTCGGCGCGGCGATCACCTGGCGGCCGGTGTTGTCGCACACGATGCTGTTGGCCGCCACGTTCAGCTCCACCGGGCAGGTGGCCGTCTTCCAGTCGGTGTACTTGGCGTCGTTGTACGAGCCGCCCAGGTTCACCGACAGCGCGCGGTTGACCTGCCAGGCACTGTCGAACTCCACCCCGCGCGCCCGCAGGCTGGGGATGTTACCCAGGCGCGAAGCGTAGTACAGCGTGCCGTCGTTCATCTGGCGGGTCACGATGTCGTCGTACACGCTGGTGTTCTGCTGGTAGTCGCGCACGCGGGTGTTATACGCGTTCACGTTCAGCATCAGGGTCTTGTTGAGCAGCAGGGTCTTGAAGCCCAGTTCGAAGTCCAGCGACTTCTCCGGCAGCACGGTGTTGGGCGAGCCATTGCTCTTGAACTGGACCGAACCGGATTTTTCGCCTGCCGCAGCCGAGGCGTACAGCATGGTGGTTTCATCAAGCTTGTAGCTGGGGCTGACCAGCCATGAGAGCGCGCTGTGGTTGATCGGGTCCCCTTGCGAGGTGGGGAAGAAGTTCGAGCCGATGGCAGCGGTGCGCACCGCCTGGGCCGACTTGATCTCCTGGCTGTTCGCCGCAAAGCCCAGCGAGGTGCCCAGGGCCGTCAGGTCGGTCAGCGGGCTGCCGTCGAACTGGTTGGCCCACTTGGTGTCCGTCGCGGTCTTTTTCTCGTGGGTTTCGCGCAGGCCCACCGTCAAGGTGGCCTTCTCGTTGAAGTGCCAGTTCACCTGGCCGAAGACCGCCGCGCTCTTGGTCTCGGGGGTGGTCAGGTCCGCCGTGTAGGCGTTGGCCAGCGCGCCCCGCAGCAGGGCGGTGCCGGCGCCGCTGGCTGACAGCAGCGCATAGTCGCCATTCTTGGCGTAGAACGCGCCGGCGTCTTCTCCGTACAGGTTGCGGCTGTACGAATCGGCCGAGTTCTTCATGTAGAACAAGCCGGCCTGGTAGTCGAACTGCTTCGATGGCGAGGACGCGATGCGCAGCTCCTGCGACGCCTGCTTGGCCTGCACCAGCGTGCCGCCGCGCGTGACCGAAAAGCGGGTCTGCTCGTTGTCGTTCTTGGCGTCGAAGCGCAGGTCGCGGTAGGCGGTGATCGAGGTCAGCGTCACGCCGGCCACGTCCCAGTTCAATTCCGCCGCAGCGCCGCGGTTGCGCGTCTGCAGGGGCTGCGCCTGGTTCAGGTCCAGCGTGGTCCAGGAGCCGATGATCGGCTGGTAGCCCTTGAAGTAGGGGCGCTGGAACAGGCTGGTGAGGGTGTTGGTGCCGCGGTTCTGGGCGGCGATATTGCCCGCGACGGTCTTCACGCGCGGGGTGTGGGCGGCGTCGTCGAAATTGGCCGGGTCCAGCATCACCGGCTTGGTATTGCTGCGCTCATTGGTTTCGGCCGTGTCGATGTTCAGGCGCGCCGAGAAGTTCGGCGTGGGCGTGAGCAAAAACTGCACGCGTCCGCCCGAGCGGTTGCGCTCGTGCCAGCGGCCGCCTTCCGAACCGATGTTGAGGAGGTCGCCATCCTGCTTGTCGGTGAAGAAGGACACGCGGTAGGCCAGCAGGTCGTCCACAATGGCGTTCGACACCGACCCGTTGAACAGGCGCGCGTTGCGCTGGCCGAAGCTGACGTTCGCCTGCGCTTCCGGCGTGAAGCGCGGTTGGCGCGTCACGTAGTTGATGGCGCCCACGGTGGTGTTCTTGCCCAGCAGGGTGCCCTGCGGGCCACGCAGCACTTCGACCCGGTCCAGGTCCGTGAAGTCCTGGTACGACATGCCCACGTGCGACAGCACCACGCCATCGACGATCAGGCCGACGGCCGCTTCCATCGAATCGTTGCCGCTGGCCTTGCCGATGCCGCGTAGCGAAATGCCGGTGCGGCGCGCGTTCGGGGTGGTGGCGCCCAGGCCGGGTGCCTTGCGCACCACTTCCTCGATGGTGGCGACGTTGTCGCGCTCCAGCGTCTTGTTGCCGATGACGGAGACGGGAATCGGCACTTCCTGCGCGATCTCTTCGCGGTTACGGGCGGTGATGGTGAGGTCGGACAGGGTGACGACTTCCTTGTCGTCGCCCGGTACTGCGGCGTTGGCGGCCTGCGGTTCATCCGCCGCGTGCGGGGGGTGGGTGGCGAACAGGGCGCTGGCGGCGGCCAGGGCGACGGCCAGGGTGCGGACCTGTGGACGGGCGGGGAGGGAGGGTGCTGAAGGTAGTGACATGAAGGCTTTCCTGATCACTGAGTGAATCCTGCTCACTGTTTCGCAAGGACCATGCCACTGCCTCGATCGGTGCACCTGCTGCCCCGTTTGGGACAGTGTTGTTTTGCCAAGCGTTTGATTTCAAAG
>JBKHWY010000079.1:0-12475 GCA_046566285.1 Gammaproteobacteria bacterium
GGTGCGCCAGCCCATCTCCACCGGCCCGCGCTGGTTGGGGCGGTTCCAGCGTCTGAAGCGTTCATGGCCGTCGATGTTGAAGACGGGGACGAACAGCAGCACCTGGCGGTCCAGCGCGCCCGGCGCGGCGCGCCGTTCCAGCACCTCGCGGATGGCCAGCAGGCCCGCATCCTTGCCGTCGATCTCGCCGGCGTGGATGCCGCCCTGGATCAGCACCACCGGCAGCTTTTGTGCCTGCGCCGCCTGCGCGCTCAAGGCGCCGCTGGTGCTCACCACCAGCGCCTTCATGGGGCGGCCTTCGGGCGTGCGGCCGAAGTCGATGCAGCGCACCGCCTTCGGATAGCGCGCCGCGAAGTCGGCGCACAGCTGGATCACTTCCTCATAGCGGCCGGTGCGCTCGAAGGCGCTGCGTTCGGCCACCGTGGTGAGCTCGGCGGCGTGCGTAAGCGGGACTGCCGCAAGGAGGGATGAAGCGAGAAACAAGGCAAGAGGAAAGGCGGCAGGACGGATCATCTGGGTCTTCGGCAAAGGTGGAGAGGAAAATTATATTCCTGATCAGCTTGCCGCATTTGCTATGCTCTCGTTTTTGCTTATTCACGAGGAGAAGCACGCATGATGACGACGCTGCCGATGACGCCCGAGCTGACGATTTTGGCATGGACCCTGGTGCTGGCGGTAGCGCAGATCCTGCTGCCGGCCACCCTGCGCAACAAGGAAACCGGGATTGCCTACAACGTCAGCGCGCGCGACACGCCGGCTCCGCCGCCCCGGCCGCTGACGGGCCGCCTGCAGCGCGCCCATGCCAATCTGATGGAGACCCTGCCCCTGTTCGCGGCGGCGGTCCTGATGGCGCACGTCACCGGCCGCGAAGGCGGCATCGTGCTGCTCGGCGCGCAGATCTATGCCGGCGGGCGCCTGCTGTACCTGCCCGTGTACGCGCTCGGCATTCCCTACCTGCGCAGCGCCGTGTGGGGCATCTCGCTGTCCGGACTGATGCTGATCCTGGTGGCCCTGCTGAAGTAATGCCCCCGGCATGCAGCTCAGGCCAGGATGCGCTGCAGGTCGGCGGGCGAAAACGGCTTGGGCAGCGTCATCGCCCCGAGCTGCTGCGCCTCGGGGAGATGGCCATAGCCGGTGGCGACGACGATCTTGATCTCCGGCTGCAGCGCCCGCGCGCGCCGGGCCAGTTCGATGCCGTTCATGCCCGGCAGGTTGTAATCGGTGATCAGGATGTCGTAGTGGTTGCGCTCCAGGAGCGCCAGCGCATCGGCCGGACTGGCGGTGCCGTCGACGCGCTGGTTGAGCAGTTCCAGCAGCGAGCAGGTCATGCTCAGCACATCGATTTCGTCGTCGACGAACAGCACGCGTTTGGTGGGCGCCGCCGTACTGATGCCGACTTCCTTGACCGGATCGGGCGCGCTGGCCTGGGCGGGCATTGAAAACATCTGGCGTACTTTGCGCGCCAGCTGGTCGCGTCCGTAGGGCTTGGACAGCAGCTGCACGCCGGCGTCCAGTTTGCCGTCATGGACGATGGCGTTCTGCGTGTAGCCCGATGTGAACAGCACCTCGATGTTCGGGTGCAGGAGGCGGGCCTGGCGGGCCAGCTCTGGGCTGCGCATTTCACCCGGCATGACGACGTCGGTAAACAGCAGGTCGATCGGTAAGCCGCTGTTGAGGATCACCAGCGCGGCGGCCGCATTGTCCGCCTTCATGACCTTGTAGCCAAGGCTGCGCAGCATTTCCACCACCGTGGCCTGCACGTTGGGATCGTCTTCCACCACCAGGATGGTTTCGCTGCCGCCCGTGACCGGACCGGACACGGGCGCCGGTTCGCTGGCCTCGGCCTTGTACGAACGCGGGAAGTACATCTTGATGGTGGTGCCGTGCCCGACTTCGCTGTAGATCTGGAAGTGGCCGCCGGTCTGCTTGACGAAGCCATACGCCATCGACAGGCCGAGGCCCGTGCCTTGCCCTTCCGGCTTGGTGGTGAAGAAGGGCTCACAGGCGCGGTCCAGCACCTCGCGGGGCATGCCGCTGCCGTTGTCGGAAATGGCGAACAGCACGTACTGGCCGGGCGTGAGGTCGTGCTGGGTGCCAACGTACTGGTCGTCCAGCATGGCATTGGCCAATTCGATGGTGAGCTTGCCGCCATGGGGCATGGCGTCGCGCGCGTTGATCGCCAGGTTGAGGATGACGTTCTCGAGCTGGTAGGGGTCAACGAAGGTATTCCACAGGCCGGCCGCGCGCACCGTCTCCACCGCCACCGTCTCGCCCACCGCGCGGCGCAGCAGCTCGTCCATCTGCTGGACGATGCGGGCCGGGTTGACGACGCTGGGCTGCAGGGGCTGGCGGCGCGCGAAGGCCAGCAGCTGGGCCGACAGCTTGGCGCCGCGCTCCACCGCGCCCAGGGCGGCGTCGAGCTGCTGCAAGTGCTTGAGCGGTCGATCGTCGCGGAGCGCCAGTTCGCGCGCCAGCTGCAGGTTGCCGCCGATGACTTGCAGGATGTTGTTGAAGTCGTGGGCGACGCCGCCGGTCAACTTGCCGATGGCTTCGAGCTTTTGCGAGTGCTGCAGCGCGGCCTGGGCGTTTTGCAGTTCGGCCGTCCGGGCCTGCACCAGCTGCTCGAGTTCTTTCTGGTAGCGCGCCACTTCATCCTGCGCCAGCTTCTGGCGGGTCACGTCGCTGCCCTGCACGAAGATGCCGACCGGTTCGCCATTGGCGGAGAGGATCGGCTGGTAGACGAAATCGACATAGCGGATGACGCTGCGCTGCGAGGCATCCCGCAGTTCGAGCTGGACGCCCTGCCCCACGACCGGCTGAGCAGTGCGGTAGACGTCGTTCAGCAGCTGGGTGAAACCCTGGCCTTCCACCTCGGGCAGCGCTTCGCGCACGGGTTTGCCGATCAGATCGCGGTCGCCGGTCAGGTCGCGGTAAGCCTGGTTGACGAGCTCGAACACATGGTCCGGGCCCTTCAGCACGCAAATGAAGCCGGGCGCTTGCTCAAACAGGCTCTGGAAAAATACATTGCTGATCTGGAGCTGGTCCGCCAGCGCCAGCGCCTTGCGGGTGGCTTCCAGCGCATGGGTGCGCTCGGCGATGGTGCGCTCCAGCTCTTCCTGCTTTTCGGCCAGGAAGCGCGCATTGCGGACCTGCTCGGTCACGTCGCTGCCCTGGGAGAAGATGCCCAGCACCTGCCCGTTTTCATCGACAATCGGCTGGTAGACAAAGTCGATGAAGCGCTCGACCAGGGTGCCGTCCACGGCCTGGACCGCCAGCGGCACCGCGCGGCCCACGTGCGGGGTGGCGCTGGCATACACTTGGTCGAGCAGTTCGAAAAAGCCCTGTCCTTCGAGTTCCGGCAGCGCCTCGCGTACCGGCTTGCCGAGAATGTCGCGATAGCCCGCCAGGCGATGATGCGACTCGTTCTGGAGTTCGTAGATATGGGTCGGCCCGCGAAAAAAGCACACGAAGCCGGGGGCCTGCTCGACCAGGCGCAGCAGGTGGCGGCTCTGCTCGGTACGCGCGGCCAGCAGCGCTTCCTGGGCGCGTCCCTCGCGCTCCTTCGCTTCGCGCGAGCGCGTCACGTCGCGGGTGATCTTGCCAAAGCCGATCAGCGCACCATCGTCGTCGTACAGGGGATCGATCACCACGTGGGCCCAGAAACGCGAGCCGTCCTTGCGCACGCGCCAGCCGGTGGTCTCGAAAATGCCGGCCTCCCGGGCGGTGGCCAGGGCTTGCCGGGGGATGCCCGCCCTGCGGTCTTCGTCGGTATAGAAGCATTCGAATGAGCGACCGATGATCTCGTCAGCGCGGTAGCCTTTGGCGCGCTCGGCGCCTGCGTTCCAGGTGGCCACCAGGCCGTCGGGCGTCAGCATAAAGATCGCGAAGTCGCGGATCTTCGCCACCAGCGTCGAGGTCAGATCGGCTTCACGGGTCGAGAGCAAGGGTGATGCGGGGGACATGGCGCGTTTCCCTGTACACAAAAACCTTGCATTCTATGACATAACGGTCATGCTTGTCGCACACGTCGCGCGCAGGCGAAGGCGGCCGCCGGCCGCTGCGCTGGCGCGTCAGGCCGGCGCGCGCGAGGCGCTCACCCCAGCGTGTAGTCCAGCGTGTAGCGGTGCACGCCGGCGGCGATCTCGATGCGCAGCTCGCCCCGGATGCCGGCCAAGCCGCCGCTCCCGCTGCCCGGCACGATGCGCACGCGCAGCTCGCTGACGCCGTTATCCATCAGGCCCGCATGCTGCAGCGAAAAGCTGCCTTCCAGTTCGCCGATGCGCCCGGCCAGGTGGTCGATGGCCACATAGGCGGCCGAGCCGGAGGCGGGATTGCCGGCCGAGAGCATCTCGCCCTGGCCGGTGCCGACAAAATCGCCGTGGAAAGTTTTATCGATCAGCATGCGCGTGACGGCCTGCCGGCCCGTGGACCCATCCACGGGCGCCGGTTGCAGCTTGACCTCGAAGGTACCCTGGGCAGTTGGCATGGCGCTTCCTTGTGCGGTTGACGATACGGCATTCTACGCCGCCCGCACTGCGCCGGGCTCGTCGCTCAAGCCACCTGGTGCGCGCTGGCGCCCTCCTTGGCGCCGAAATCGGCCAGCAGCGCGGCCTCCTTCTGTTTGGCGGCCTTCAGGTGGCGCTCCTTCACATGACCGAAACCGCGGATGCCTTCCGGGATGCTGGCAATGGCCACCGCCTGGCTCAGGTTCTCCTTCGTGAGCTTGGGCAGCAGCGCGCCGATGGTGGCGCGGTACTGGCCGATCAGGGCGCGCTCGGTGCGCCGTTCCTCGGTGTAGCCGAACACGTCGAACGGGGTGCCGCGCAGGCGCTTGAGCCTGGCCAGCGCCGCGAAGGCCTTCATCATCCACGGGCCGAACTCCTGCTTGACCAGGTGGCCGTCCTTGTCGCGCCGGGCCAGGAGCGGCGGCGCCAGGTGGAAGTGCAGCTCCACCTCGCCCTCGAACATGGCGGCGATTTTGTCGCGGAAGGCCGGGTCGGTGTGCAGGCGCGCCACTTCGTATTCGTCCTTGTAGGCCATCAGCTTGTACAGGTAGCGCGCCACCGCTTCCGCCAGGCGCGTGCCCGCCCCCAGCCGCCCTTCCGCCGCGCGCACCTGCTCGACGAAGGCACGGTACTGCTGTGCGTACGCGGGGCTCTGGTAAGCCGTGAGGAGCTCGACGCGGCGCTCGACCAGGTCGGCCAGCGACTGGGTGCGCTTGAATTCAATCACCTTGGCCGGCGTGGTGAGCTTGACCACCTCGGCCAGCTTGTGCGCCGCGCTGCGGCCCCAGTTGAAGGCGGCCTTGTTGAAGCCCACCGAGACGTCGTTGAGTTCGATGGCGCGCATGATCGAGGCCTCCGCCAGCGGCACGCGTCCCTTTTGCCAGGCATAGCCCAGCATGAACATATTGGTGGCGATGGCGTCGCCCATCAGCTCGGTGGCAATGGTGCCGGCATCGATGTACTCGGCGCGCCCGGCGCCACAGGCGCGGTTGATGTCGCCCTGGGCCGAGTCGCCCGGGAACTGCCAGTCGGGGTTCTTGATGAAGGCCGCCGTCGAGGTGCCGTGCGAATTGACCGCCGCCCAGGTGCGTCCCTCGCCCATGCGCGTCAAGGCGTCGCGGCTGGCGGTGACGATCAGGTCGCAGCCGATCACCAGGTCGGCGCTGCCGGTGCCCACCCGGGTCGAATGCAGGTCGGACTGGCGGTCGGCCAGGCGCACGTGCGACATCACCGGCCCGCCCTTCTGCGCCAGGCCCGACATGTCCAGCACCACCGCGCCCTTGCCTTCCACGTGCGCCGCCACGGCCAGGATCTGGCCGATGGTGATCACCCCGGTGCCGCCGATGCCGGTCACCAGGATGCCGTAGGGTTCATGGGTGTCGGGCAGGGTGGGCGTGGGCAGGTCGGTGAAGGCGGCGCTGCTGGTGGCCGGACGGGCCGGCTTCTTGAGGGCGCCCCCGTGCACCGTGACGAAACTCGGGCAGAACCCGGTCACGCAGGAAAAATCCTTGTTGCAGGACGACTGGTTGATGGTGCGCTTGCGCCCCAGTTCCGTCTCCAAGGGCTCGACCGACAGGCAGTTCGACTGGGTCGAACAGTCGCCGCAGCCTTCGCACACGGCGTCGTTGATGACGGCGCGCTTGGCCGGGTCCGGATACTCGTGGCGCTTCCTGCGGCGGCGCTTCTCGGACGCGCAGGTCTGGTCGTAGATCATGGCCGACACGCCCGGCTGATCGCGCAATTCGCGCTGCACGTCCATCAGTTCCGAGCGGTGGCGCACCGTCACGCCCTCGGCCCATTTGTAGTCGTGCGGGTATTTGTCCGGCTCGTCGGTGACGACGATGATGGGCCTGACGTTCTCGGCCGCCAGCTGGCGGCTGATCATGCCGGGGTCGAGCGGACCGTCGAAAGCCTGCCCGCCCGTCATGGCCACGGCGTCGTTGTAGAGGATCTTGTAGGTGATGTTGACCTTGGCCGCCACCGCCGCGCGGATCGCCAGGATGCCGGAATGGAAATAGGTGCCGTCGCCCAGGTTGGCGAACACGTGCTTCTCGTTGGTGAACGGGGCTTGCCCGACCCAGGTCACCCCTTCCGCGCCCATGTGAGTGAAGGTGGAGGTTTCGCGGTCCATCCACAGCACCATGTAGTGGCAGCCGATGCCGGCCAGCGCGCGCGAGCCTTCCGGCACTTTGGTGGAGGTGTTGTGCGGGCAGCCCGAGCAGAAGTGCGGGGTGCGGTCGGTCTGCGGGTTCGGCTTGGCGCTGACGGTCTTGAGCACCAGTTCCTTCGCTTCCAGGAAAGCGATGCGTTCCTGCACGCGCTGCGCGACCGGGTGGCCGGCGCAGTAATGCGAGATACGCTTGGCAATCGCCCGCGCGATCTGGGCGGGGTTGAGCTCGTAGGTGGCCGGCAGCAGCCAGTCGCCGTGGCCGCTCCGGTCCTTGTTGGACCACTCGCCGGTATCGTCGAACTTGCCCACCACGCGCGGGCGCTGGCTGTCCGGCAGGTTGTACAGCTCTTCCTTCAGGGCGTATTCCAGCACCTGGCGCTTTTCCTCCACGACGATGATTTCGTCCAGGCCGCGGGCGAACGCTTGCACGCCCTCCGCTTCCAGTGGCCAGGTCATGCCGATCTTGTACAGGCGAATGCCGATGTCCGCCGCGGTCTGCTCGTCGATGCCCAGGTCGGCCAGCGCCTGGCGCGTGTCCAGGTAGGACTTGCCGGCTGTGATGATGCCGATGCGCGCATGCGGGCTGTCCCAGATGATGCGGTTGAGCTTGTTGGCGCGCGCATAGGCCAGCGCTGCGTACCACTTGAAGCTGTTCATCCGCACTTCCATGTCCAGCACGGTGTCCGGCCAGCGGATGTTCAGCCCGCCTTCCGGCAGGATGAAGTCGGTGGGGGTGGCAATCTGCACCCGGTCCGGATCGAAATCGACCACGGCGCCGGACTCGATGATGTCGGTCACGCACTTCATCGATACCCACAAGCCCGTGTAGCGGCTCATGGCCCAGGCGTGCAGGCCGTAGTCGATGTATTCCTGCACCGAGGACGGGTACAGCACGGGAATGCCGCAGGCGTTCAGGATGTGGTCGCTCTGGTGGGCGGTGGAACTCGACTTGGCCGCGTGGTCGTCGCCGGCCACCAGCAGCACGCCGCCGTGCTTGGCGGTGCCGGCGTGGTTCATGTGCTTGAAGACGTCGCCGCAGCGGTCCACGCCCGGCCCCTTGCCGTACCACATGGCAAACACGCCGTCGTACTTGGCATCCTTGAAAAGGTTGGTCTGCTGGGTGCCCCACACGGCCGTGGCCGCCAGGTCTTCGTTCATGCCGGGATGGAACTTGACGTGGTGCGCGTCCAGGTACTTCTGCGCTTTCATCGCCGTCATGTCGATGGAGGTGACGGGCGAACCGCGGTAGCCGGTGATATAGCCGGCCGTGTTCAGGCCGGCGCGCAGGTCGCGCTCACGCTGCAGCATCGGCAGGCGCACCAGCGCCTGGGTGCCGGTCAGGAAGGCACGCCCGCGTTCCAGGGTCCATTTGTCGTCCAGGGTGATCTCGTGCTCGGGCGATGCCATGCCCAGCGCGGAAGAGTTCAGAGGTGCGTTCATGGTGGCCTCCGGTTAAGCAGCGCTGCGCTCTTGTGGAGCGGTCAGCACGCCGCGCTTGATCTGGTCCAGTTCGATGGACTCGAACAGCGCGCGGAAATTGCCTTCGCCGAAGCCCTGGTCGCCCTTGCGCTGGATGATCTCGAAGAAGATCGGCCCGATCACCGTCTGGGTGAAAATCTGCAGCAGGAGCTCGCGTTCCGCCTCGGGGCCGTCGCCGCAGTGGCCGTCGATCAACAGGCGCAGGCGGCGCAGCTCGTCGACGTTCTCGCCATGCCCGGGCAGGCGCCGGTCGATCAGCTCGTAGTAGGTCTCGATGGTGTCCTGGAAGGCGACGCCGTTCTCGCGCAAGCCCTGCACGGCGCGGTAGATGTCGTCGGTGCCCAGGGCAATGTGCTGGATGCCTTCGCCATGGTAGGCGTCCAGGTACTCGGCGATCTGCGACTTGTCGTCCGAGGATTCATTGATGGGGATGCGGATCTTGCCGCACGGGGAAGTCATGGCCTTGGACTTCAGCCCGGTCAGCTTCCCTTCGATGTCGAAGTAGCGCACTTCCTTGAAATTGAACAGGTTTTCGTAGAATTCCGCCCATTCCTTCATGCGCCCGCGATGCACGTTGTGGGTCAGGTGATCGATATAGGTCAGCCCCACGCCGGCCGGCCGGGCCACTGCGCCGGGAATGGCTTCGAAGTCCACGTCGTAGATGCTGATGTCGCCGATGCCGCCGGCTTGGGCCTGCTTGCCGCGCCAGCGGTCGACGAAGTACAGGAGCGAGTCGCCCACGCCCTTGATGGCCGGGATGTTCAATTCCATCGGCCCGGTCTTGTTGTCGAAGCCCCAGGCGCCCAGGGCCAGCGCGCGCCGGTAGGCCTGCGCGGCGTCCTGCACCCGGATGGCGATGGCGCACACGGACGGCCCGTGCTTGCGCGCGAAGCGCTGGGCAAACGAATCGGCTTCGGCGTTGATGATGAAATTGATCTCGCCCTGGCGGTACAGGGTCACATCCTTGTGCCGGTGGCGCGCAATCGCCGTGAACCCCATCTGCTCGAACAGGGCGCCCAGCCCCTTCGGATCGGGCGCGGCGTACTCGACAAACTCGAAACCGTCCGTCCCCATCGGGTTGTCCCAGGGCTCAAATTGCATGGCCGTCTCCTCACGTGTTTTGTGAGGTCAGTATAGTGCGCACGCCCCGGCATTAAATTTCAAACAACACGTGTGCGGCCGCGATTTGCGCAATAATATTGCGTACAAATCGCTGGTTCGGAGGATCCATGCCACGTATTGAGCTCGATAAAACAGATCGCAAAATCCTCGCCATCCTGCAGCAGGATGGCCGGCTGTCCAACCAGGACGTGGCCGACCGGGTCAGCCTGTCGCCGTCGCCCTGCCTGCGGCGCATCAAGCGGCTCGAGGAAGCCGGGGTGATCCGCCAGTATGTGGCGCTGCTGGAACCGACCAGCATCGGCCTCGGGCTGCTGGCCTATGTGAACGTGCGCCTGGAAAAGCACAGCAATGGCTCGGCCGGGGCGGTGGGCGCGCGCCGCCCGGCCAGTTCGCCCCATACCGAGTTCGCCCGCTCGGTGGAGGATTGGCCGGAAGTGGTGGCCTGCTACGCGATGACGGGGGAAATGGACTACCTGCTGCGCGTGCACGTGGAGGACATGGATCACTTCTCGCGCTTCATGATGCAGACCCTGCTGACCCACCCGGCGGTGGCGGACGTGAAATCCAGCTTTGCCCTGCAGCGCATCAAGGACACCACCGCGCTGCCGCTGGTGGCGCCCTAGCCAGGCTTCAACGCTTCAGGCGGCCAGCTGCAGACGCCCGCCCTTGGGCGCGCCGCGGCGCTGGGGCGCGGCCGGCACGCTGCGGCGGGCGGCGGGCGCCGCCATCGGCGCGGCCGCGTCGGGCAGCTGGAACACGCTGACCTTGTCGGCCAGGAGCTCGGCCTGCCCGTGCAGGGCGTTGGCCGCTTCCGAGGCTTCCTCCACCAGACGGGCGTTGGACTGGGTGGTGGAATCCATTTCGGAAATGGCCACGTTGACCTGTTCGATGCCCTGCTCCTGCTCGACGCTGGCCACGCCGATTTCGCGGATCAGGCCGGTCACCTTGTTGACGCTGGCCACCACGTCCTCCATGGTCTTGCCCGCTTCGGCAGCCAGGCGGTTGCCCGCTTCCGCCTTCGAGGTCGACGCGGCGATCAGTTCCTTGATTTCCTTCGATGCGCTGCCGGCGCGCTGGGCCAGGGTGCGCACTTCGTTGGCGACCACGGCAAAGCCCCGGCCCTGTTCGCCCGCACGGGCCGCCTCGACGGCCGCGTTCAGGGCCAGGATATTGGTCTGGAAGGCGATCCCGTCGATCACATTGGTGATATCGGCAATGCGGCGCGCCGATGCGTGGATCTCGCCCATGGTGCGCACCATCTCGCCCACGGTGGCGCCGCCGGCGTGCGCCACGGCGGACGCGTCCTGGGCCAGCTGGGTGGCGTGGCGCGCGTGTTCGCCATTCTGCTTGACGGTGGAGGTCAGTTCCTCCATGGCCGCCGCGGTTTCTTCCAGCACGCTGGCCTGCTGTTCGGTACGGGCCGACAGGTCGGCGCTGCCGGACGCCACCTGGCTGGACGAGGACGAAATGGTCTCGGTGCCCGCATGCACGTCGCGCACGATGTCGATCAGGTTGCTGTTCATTTGCTTCAAGGCCGACAGCAGCTGGCCGAACTCATTGTTCGATCCGGTCTCGATGGCGGTGCGCAGGTCGCCCCGCGCCACGCTGCGCGCCACGTCCAGGGCGGTGGCCAGCGGCCGCGCAATCGAACGGGCCATGAACACCCCGGCCGCCGTGCCGGCCACCAGGCCCGCCGCCAGGATCGCCAGCACCAGCGCCGTGGCCGAGTCGATGTCGGCGCGCACCTGCACGATCGAGTCCCTGCTGCGCTTGGCCAGCAGGGCCGACAGCTCGGCGGCGGCGCCGTCGGCCTTGCGATACAGGGGATTGATGGTCTTGATCAGGATGGCCTGGGCGCCGTCCCAGTCGCCCGTCTCGATGGCGAGCGCCGCCGCCCCCACGCTCACGGTGCCGAGCTGCCGCTGGCCTGGTACCAGGCCTCGGCCAGGCGGCGCTCGTCGGCGGCGTCGATGGAGGCCTGGTAGTGCGACCAGAGCGCCTTGATGTCGGCCGTGTTTTTCTGAATCGCATTGAAGTGGTTGCCCAGCGGATGGTCGTGCATGGCGGCATACTTGGTGCCGGGATTGTGTTGCAGGGCTTGCAGGACCTGGCTGCGGTTCGCTTCCATGCGCTGGCGGATCTCGCCCATGGTGGCCTGGTTCGATACATCGTCCAGATTGGATTGCATGCCGCGCACGGCATAGCGGCTGAGCATCACACCGCTGCCGCCGGCCAGCATGAGTAACACCAGCAGGATGGCGATGGTGCTGCCCATGAGCGTGCGGATCTGGATGTTCTTGAACATGTCTGCTTTCCTCGAAATGGTAGAAGTGGCGAAACGCATGTACATCTTGCATTGATAGTTGCCCTACGTCAACAATAAAATGATGAATCCGATGGATCTGCCGTTGTTGTGGTGCAACTTTACTCGGCACGCCGGGTGCGCTAGACTCACCCCACCATATTTGCCAGTTTGCCCCGCTTTTTCGCTGGCTTTTCGTTTCTTTTTCGTTTCTTTTTCGCCCTTTCATCCACTCCATGACCAATCAAGCGGACCAGGACCGCATCCTGACCACCGGAGAAACCGCCATCCTGCTTGGGGTGTCGCTCAGCACGGCCCAGCAATGGATCGAGAACGGCGATATCCCGTCATGGAAAACGCCGGGCGGGCACCGGCGTGTGCGCATGAGCTCGGTTCAGCGCCTGCTGCAGCAGCATGCGCAGGAGAGCACGGCCGCGCCCGGGCTGATCGTGCCCAGTTCGGACGAATTCCAGCCCGACCCGGCCGCGCAATACCCGATGCCGAAAAACGAAAGCGCACGCCTGCTGGCGCTCGACCGGCTCCATATCATCGATTCCCCGCCCGAACCGGTGTTCGACCGCCTGACCTGGCTGGCCAGCGAGATGACCCATTGCCCGGTGGCGCTGCTCACCCTGCTGACCTCGAAACGGCAATGGTTCAAGTCCGCGCTCCTGGGCGTTCTGCGCCCATGCGATCATGCAGGACGGCCCCTTCATGGTGGAGGATGCCGCGCGCGATCCGCGCTTTCGCGCCAACCCGCTGGTGACCAGCGAACCCAACATCCGCTTCTACGGCGCCTTTCCCGTCAAGGCGGCCGACGGCAACCGGCTGGGCACGCTGTGCGTGATCGACCGCGAACCGCGCCGGCTGCGCAGTGGCGAGCTCAAGGCCTTGCAG
>JBKHWY010000080.1:0-12443 GCA_046566285.1 Gammaproteobacteria bacterium
CGCTGCCATGAACCGCGCCGCGACCTCGCCACCAGTAGCTTCCACCCATCCGCTGTGCGCGCTGGTGCGCCTGCGCGCGCAGCGCAAGACCCTGTGGATGCGCAAGGTGTGGGCCGAGGTGCCGGAGGCGCCCCACCCGGCCGCCATCATGGACGAGGAAGTCGAGCATCTGCTGGCCGATCCCGTCGCCACGCATGACCGCGAACAGGCCTTCTATCGCCAGGATGCCGAGGCCGTGCGCCTGTCCGGCGCCATCGAAGAAGCCGAGCGGCTACTGGCCGCCGACGCGCGCTGGCGAAGGATCGGCGAACTGTTCGGATTGACCCGGCCGGAACACCACCTGCTGGCACTGGCGCTCGCCCTGGCGCTGGAGCCCTCGCTCGGCCGCGTGTTCGCCTACCTGCACGACCAGCCCGAACTGACCCAGGCCACGCCCTGGCTGGCGAGCCAGTTGTTTGACGGCGGCGGCCAGGCTGCGGTGCCCGGCGGCGACTCGCCCTTGCAGCTGTGGGGGCTGCTGCGGCCAAGCCCGGACTTGCCGGGCATGCCGGATGCGCTGCGTGGCTGGCTGCCGGGCGCCGGCCTGTCCGCCTGGCTGTGCAGCGGGGCCGCACCCCAAGCGCGCCCGCTGCCGCGCGGCTGTGCCCTGCTCGCGCGCGAAGCCTGCGCCGCACTGCCCCAGCTTTACCCGGTGCAGCTGGAAAGCGCGCTCGACTTCGCCCAGCGCTGCGCCGCCGGCCCCCAGTCCAGGCTGGAGTCCGTCAAGCTTGAACTCGAACTGGTCGGCCCACCCGGCGGCGGCCGCGCCACCTTCGCCGGCCAGTTCGGCGCCGCGCAAGGGCGCAACCTGCTGCGCGTGGATGAAGCGCTGCTGCTGGCGGGACTGCTTGAGGCCGACGTGCCGGGCCGGGTGCTGGAAGCCCTGCGCGCCGCCATGCTGGATGAGCTGATCGTGCTGTGGGACGAGGGCGACGCGCCCAACCCCGCCGCACGCGCGCTGCTGCGCGAACGCCCCGGCCTGCATATGGTCGCGCGCCGCGCGGCGCTGGCCGAACCGGCACCGAGTGACGTGCACTTTCGCAGCGTGGTGCTGCCGCCCTTGCGGCGCGCCGAGCGCATCCTGCTGTGGCAAGCCATCAGCGCTGCGCCGGTCCCGCGCCAGGTATGCGACTGGCTGCTCACGCCCGGTGAGATCCGCAAGATCGAGCAGATCGGCGGCGCCGGCGACGAAGCCATCGTGCAGGCCTGCCACCGCCCGGTGGAAAGCTCCACCCTGCTGGTGCCGATGGCGCTGCCGTATGGCGCGGGCGACCTGGTGCTCACGCCCTCGGTGCAGGACCAGCTCGACGACTTCGAGCAGCAGGTGCGCCTGCGCTGGGACGTGTACGAGGACTGGGGCTTCGAGCGCCTGTGCCCGAACGGACGCGGCATCGTGGCCCTGTTCGCCGGCCCCAGCGGCACCGGCAAGACCATGGCCGTGCAGGTGCTGGCGCGCAAGCTCGGTGTGGAGCTGTACCGGCTCGACCTGGCCCAGGTGGTCAACAAATACATTGGCGAGACCGAAAAGCGCCTGCGCACCGTGTTCGACGAATGCGACCGCGCCCACTTCATGCTGCTGATCGACGAGTGCGAAGGCATGTTCGGCCAGCGCTTCAGTTCCAAGGATGCGCACGACCGCTACGCCAACCTGGAGATCGATTACCTGCTGCAGCGCCTGGAACAGTTCCAGGGCGTGGCGGTATTGGCCAGTAACCGCAAGAGCGACCTGGACCCGGCCTTCCTGCGCCGCATCCGCTGCCTGGTGGACTTCCTGCCGCCCGGCCCCGCCGAGCGCATCCGCCTGTGGCAAAGCGCGCTGCCGGAAACCTCGCCCTCCGGGGAAACCCTGCGCGGCGAGATCGACTGGCAGCTCCTGGGCGACAAGGCCACGCTGACGGGCGCGGAAATCAAGCTGGCCGCCCTCAATGCCGCCTTTATCGCGCGCAGAGCCGGCCAGCCGATCGGCATGGAGCACTTGCTGACCTCGGTGCGGCGCGAATTCGCCAAGAAGGGCCAGACCTTGCGGGTGCAGTCATGAGCGTGAAGATCAAGCGCATGTCGATTGTCGCCCCGGCCGGCGACGCGGAACGCGCGGGCGCGCTCGCGGCGCAACTCAAGCGCCTGCTGCGCCAGCCGGTGGCGGGCGGCGGCGCGGTGTCGGCGCAGGCGCGCACCACCATCACCATCCAGCCCACGGACGACACCAGCACCGAGCGCCTGGCCCGGCAGATCGCCGCCGAGCTGCGCCGCAAGCTGGGCGCCCTGGATTAAGGCAGAGGAGAGCACCGCCCATGGCAGGCAAATTTCTACGCGGCGCCTTCGTGCAGTTCATGGAGACGATGATCATTCCGCTGCCGAACATCATCATCTTCCAGTTCAACCCGGAGCAGATCACGCACAGCTGGACCCCGGCCGAGAGCAGCGGCGGCGAAGAAGGCAATCCGCTGGCCGTCAGCGGCGCGCCCGGCGAGTCATTCAGCTTTACCCTGGCGATGGATTCCTCCGACATGATCGCCGACGGCAGCCCTGTGGCCGAAGGCATCGCCACCGTGTCGGGCATCTACACCCGCCTGGCGGCGCTGGAAATGCTGATGCATCCGACCGGCGGCGCGGGTGGCGGGCTGCTCGGTTCGGTCAGCCTGTCGGCGGGCGGCTTGTCGGCGGGCGGCGCGCTGGGCGGGGCGGCCGGCGGGGTCGAGCGCCCGGTGCCCGCGTCCCAGCTGCCCACCGTGCTGTTCGTCTGGGGTCCCGGGCGCATCCTGCCCGTCAAGGTGACCAGCCTGACCATCACCGAGACCTTGTATGACGCCGCCCTGCTGCACCCCACCCATGCGGAAGCGGCCATCGGCCTGCAGGTGCTCACGCCGCGCGAGCTGCAGGAAGTGAACGGCCCGCTGGCCGAGGTGGCCAACATCGCCTACGCCTATTCGCAAGGGCTGCGCGAAGTGCTGGCCATTGCCAACCTGGCCAATGCGGCCGAATCGGCCATCGGCATGCTGCCGCTCTAGGCCCTTTGAGCACTTCAGTACGAAAGGAGACGCCATGTTTTCGGAACGCAGCCGCTACAAAGACGCCCCCACCGTCCAGGTGCTGCTGCCCGATGGGCGCACCGTCGTCGCGCTGGCCTTCACCCAGCGCAAGGCGCCGCCGCTGTTGGGCTACCACCCGCGCCAGCACGAGCAGCGCCTGGACCACCTGGCCAACTACTACCTGAAGGACCCGGCCGGATTCTGGCGCCTGTGCGACGCCAACGTTTTCCAGTCGCCTTACGCGCTGGAGACCCAGGACCTGATCGCCATTCCCGGCGCGGAGCGCTGATGGGCAGCTACCAGATCTGGCTGGGCGGCAAACCGGCCGACAACGGCTTCTACGACCGCCTGCTGTCGCTGGACGTCGAGGAAAGCGCCGACCTGCCGGCTTCGCTGCAACTGAAGCTGCCGGTGACGCGCGCCTCGGACGGCGAGCTGACCGAAGTGGGCGACGCGGCCCTGGCCCCGTACGCCAGCATCGCGGTGACGGTCACGCCCCCGGATGGCGCGCCCAGTTGCATCTTCGACGGCTATGTCCTGAGCCAGAAGGTGCACATGCAAAGCGGCGTGCGCGGCGCCTGGGTCGAGGTGTATGCCCAGGATGCCAGCTGGCTGATGAAGCTGGAACAAAAAACGCGCGAATGGGCGGGCGCCACCGATGCGCTGGCGGCGGCCACCATCTTCGGCGACTACGGCATCACCCCCGCGCCGGAGAACAGCCAGGACGACTCCGGCCCGTATGCCGAGGACGCGCACACGCTGATGCAGCGCGGCACCGACTACGACTTTTTGCAGGCCCTGGCGCGCCGCGCCGGCCGCGTGATGCGCATCCGTTGCGGCGCCACGCCCGGCCCGCGCACCGGGGTGTTCGCCACGCCCAGCCTGTCGGGCACGCCTGTGGCCACGCTGCGCCCGAACGACACGGTGGCTCCCAACGTGCGCGAGATCGACTTCGAATGGGACGTGATGCGCCCCACCGAAGTGCTGGCGCGCCAGGCCTTGCTGACCGATGCGTCGCCGGACGGCGCCAACGGCGACAGCGACAGCAGCGGCCTGGCGGCGCTGGATGAGCGCGACCTGCCCACCTTTGCCGGACGTGCGCTGAAGGTGATGCTGACCGGGGTGGCCGACGACGCCGGCCAGCTCAAGCGCAAGGCCCAGGCCCTGTTGCGCGAATCGCAGTGGTTCGCGCGCTGCAACGGCTCGGTGGAGCTGAATGCGTTAAAAAAAGTGCTGCGCGCCGGCGACATCGTCCAGGTGGAGACCGTCGGCAGCTTGTATTCCGGCAAATACCTGGCCTGGAGCGTGCTGCACAGCATCCGCCCGGCCGCCTACACCATGACTTTCCAGCTGGTGCGCAACGCCATGGGACCGGCGCCGAAGGGCGCAGGCATATTCGGAGGTTTATTATGATGCTGAACGAACACTTATTGGCCGATATCGTCGAGCGCGTGCACAACCGCTTCTACGGCAAGTTCCGCGGCGTGGTGACCCAGGTGGACGGCCCCACCATGCGCATCAAGGCCAGGGTCCCGGCGGTGCTGGGCGAGCAGGAATGCGGCTGGGCCACGCCCTGCGTGCCCTATGCCGGCAAGGACGTGGGCATCGCCTTCCTGCCCGAAGCGGGCGCCGGCGTATGGATCGAGTTCGAGGGCGGCGACGTGTCCTTTCCCATCTGGGTGGGCTGCTTCTGGCACACGGGCGAAGTGCCCAAGGTGGCCAGCGACACGGCGCGCGCCATCGTCACGAAAAGCGCCACCATCGTGTTCGACGACGAGAACAGCCAGTTCAGCTGGAGCGACCCGAACAAGAACAGCGTGGCGCTGGAGCCCAGCGGCATGACGATCGCCAGCGGCAGCAAGAACGTCACGCTGGGCAGCAGCGGCGTGGCCGTCAACGATGGCGCGCTGGAGGTGAGTTGATGCCCAATATCCTTACCACCAACGACGTCATGATGTGCCCGCACGGCGGCAGCGTCATGCTCGCCTCCAGCCAGGCCAGGGCCAAGGCCGTGCAGGGGCAGATGCTGCGCGCCAGCGACAGCTTTTCCATCGTCGGCTGCGCCTTCAACATCAGTGGTTCGCCGCATCCCTGCACCACCGTCAGCTGGCAGAACCCGGCGCAGTCGGTCAAGGCGGGCGGCGAAGCCGTGCTCACCAGCGCCAGCATCGGCCTGTGCAAGGCGGCCGACCAGGCCCCGCAAGGCACGGTGCTGATCCAGATGACCCAGACCAAGGTGAGCGCGCGATGACACCCCTCGGCCCCATCCGCTACGACTATCACTTCCCACTGCGGATCGACGCGCGCCAGCGCCAGGCGCGCCGCAGCAGCTATCCCGATCACGTGGCGCAGATGATCCGCCAGCTGCTGTTGACCACACCGGGCGAACGCATCAACCTGCCCGACTTCGGCGGCGGCCTGCGCCGCATGGTGTTCGCACCGATCACCAGCGAACTGACGGCCACCAGCGAACTCTTGATCCGCCAGAGCCTGGAAAAATACCTGGGCCAGCACATCAAGGTGGCCAGCGTGAAGCTGCGCAGCGAGCCGGCCGTCGAGGAAGGCGTGCTGGAAATCACGGTGGAATACCAGCTGCGCGAAACCGGCGAAAGCCAGCTCCTCACCATGCAACGGCGCTGACCATGGCCACCCGCAACCGCGTCCTCGAACTGCTGAAACCCGGCGCCACGCTCAACGGCATCGACTTTGTCGAAGTGCGCGCGGACGAACCCGAGCACTTGTACGTGCACTTCTTCAATGCCGTCCCGGTCGCGCAGCCGGACCTGCACATCACCGTCACCGGCGGCGACCTGATCCCCACCGTGGAAGTCGCCACGCCGCAGGCGGCCGACTGGTCGCAGGACATCGATGCGCGCCAGGTACTCCGCCTCACGGTGCCGGGCCGGGGCGACTTTTCCACTTACACCCTGCGCATCATTGGTGCGGCCGCGCTCGACCCGTTCTTGAGCAGCGCCGCGTTCTCGTTCTTCGTGTTCTGCCCGTCGATTACCGATTGCCGCCAGGACCCGCCCGACTGTCCGCCGCCCGAAGGCGACGTGCCCCCCATCGACTACCTGGCCAAGGACTACGAATCGTTCCGCGCGGCGCTGTCGGACTTCTCCACCCTGCGCTACCCCGAGTGGCGCGAGCGCTCCGAAGCCGACTTCGGCATGGTGATGATGGACGCGCTGTCGGCCATCGGCGACCAGCTCAGCTACATCCAGGACCAGCTGCACCTGCAAGCCAATATCGAGACGGCCAGCACGCGCGCAGCGCTGGTGCGGCTGGCCCGGCTGGTGGACTACGAACCGGGGCCGGTCGTCTCCGCCAGCGCCCTCGTGACGCTGGACGTGAGCGCCACCGGCGTGCCGGCCGGCGTGCGTATCGACGCCGTCGCCCCGGACGGCTCGCCCGTGCCCTTCGAGACCGGCGCCGGGCTGCGGGATGCCGCCACCTACCGCGTCAACCCGGCCTGCAACGGCGGCATGCCGCCCTACTGGTGGGACGACGAGGAGCGCTGCCTGGACGTGGGCGCGCGCACGATGGCGCTGGAAGGCCACGGCTACGCCCTGCAGCCCGGCCAGCAGGTCCTGATCGACACGGCCGGGCCAAGCACGGCCGATCCTCCCCTGCGCCAACTGCTGGTGCTCACCGCCGTGCAGGAACGCCACGACCCGCTGTTCGGCGTCGACATCACCGAAATCCACTGGCGCGTGGAAGACGCGCTGCGGGCGCACCACGACCTGACCCGCACGCGCGTGCTGGCCAATCTGGTGCCGGTGACCCAGGGCCTGCGCCGGCAAAGCCACTTTGCCGTCGGCGTGGCGCCTCCCAGCGCGCCCGGCCTGCCGCTGGCGGTGGCGCGCCTGGGTCCGAACAGCACCGCCGACGAGGCGCGCTGGCAGTACTGGCACAGCATTGAAGGCCAGCCGCTGGCCTACTTGCCGGATGCGGGCGGCACACCCCGGCCGGAAGTACGGTTGCGCCAGCTGAGCCCGGAAGTGCGCGAGTGGCGCTGGGTGCGCACCCTGCTGGCGGCCGACCGCGCCGAAGCCTGCTTCACCATCGAACCGGGCCACTACCGCGACGTGGCGCGCCTGCCGGAAGGCGTGTTCAGCGAACTCGATGCGGAAGACGGCGCGCTGCTGGCCTTCGGCACCGGCGAATTCGGCGCCATCCCCAACGATGGCGATGTGTTCCAGGTCGAGTCGCGCAGCAGCCGGGGCCAGGTCGGACTGGTGCCGGCGGAAGCGATCACCCAGGTCGATCCGGCCTGGTCCGGCCTGATCCTGGCCGCCACCAATCCGCTGCCCGCCAGCGGTGGGCAGGATGCCGAAACCGCCGAGCAGGTGCGCCGGCGCGCGCCCTATGCCTTCCAGAACCTGTTCTTTCGCGCCGTGCGCCCGGAAGACTACGATGCCGCCGCCAACCGCCTGCCCTGGGTGCAGCGCGCCGGCACCGTGTTCCGCTGGACCGGCAGCTGGCCCACCGTGTTCACCACCGCCGACCCGGTCAGCGCCGGGGCGATCTCCACGGCCCAGCACATCGAACTCATTGCCCTGCTCAACCGCGTGCGCCTGGCCGGGTATGAAGCCTATGCCCCGCGTCCGCGCTACGTCAGCTTCGACCTGTTGATCCGCCTGTGCGCCAAGCCCGGCGCCTTCAAGGGCGACGTCTACAGCGGGGTCGAGTACGCGCTGCGGCCCGTGCGCCATGCGGACGGCAGCAGCGGCTTCTTCTTTTTCGATAACTTCACGCTCGGCTCGCCGTTCGAACGCAGCCGGCTCGAAGCGGCGCTCCAGGCCGTGCCCGGCGTCTCGGGGGTGCTGTCGATCCGCTACCGGCGGCGCGGCCAGAGCACGGCGTACCTCGACCTGCCGCCGGTGGTGCCGTTTGCGCCGGGCGAAATCTTCCGGCTCGATAACGACAACAACCATCCCGAGCGCGGTTCCTACCGGCTCGACATCCTGGGGACGACATGAGCGAACCGATCTGTCCCTGCGACACCGTGCTCCATCCCGCCGGGCTGGCCAACCTGCCGGGACTGACGCGCGTGCACTACCGCGCCGGCGACTTCCTTGCGTTCCGGCGCGCGCTGCTGCAAGCCTTGCCCGGTGAAACCGCGCTGACGCTGTGGCGCCCGGCCGGACACGGCGACCTGCTGCTGCAACTGCTGGAGTGGTGGGCCTATGTGGCGGACGTGCTGACCTTCTACAACGAGCAAAGCCTCAACGAGAACCTCTTGGCCACCGCCAGTACGGATGCGGGCGTGCGCAGGCTGGTGAAGATTCTCGGCTACCGCCCCCGTCCCGGCATCGGCGGCACGGCCGAGATCGGCGTGCTGTTTTCCGGCGCCCGCCCGCTGGTGCTGCCGGCCGGCTTCCAGGTGCAGAGCAAACCCGCGCCCGGCCAGGCGCCCCAGACCTTCGAGACCACCGAAGCCGTCACGCTCGTTCCCCCCGCCGTGGTGGATGCCGCCCCGCCGGGTGTGCTGGCCGGCGCCGGTGGGCGGCTTTACCTCGACGGCAAGAACACCACGCTGCAGCCCGGAGACGCCCTGGTGCTGGCGCCGGCCGGCGCGCCCACCTCCGGCCAGCTGCTGGCAGTCACCACCATCAACCACGCCGAGGACAGTGCCGGCCAGCCCTACACCGAGATCGTCACCAGCGGCGCCGCCCTGCCCGCTGCCGACGCAGCCGGTTATCGCTTGCTGGCCAGCCGGCGCGCCGCCAACTTGTGGAAGTACAGCACCAGCGTGAATCTGGTGCAATCCCCGTTGGAACTGGACGGCGTGGACCGCGCCGTGGCGGCCGGCCAGGCGCTGGTCTTGAGCGCGCCCGGCACCGGCCTGGCGCCCGTGCTGCTGACCGTCACCGGCACCACCGAGCAGATCTGGTACACCAATGGCGACGGCGCTACGCCGCCGGCCTCCCCCACCATTCCCGCTGGCGCGCCGCACACCCGGGTGTCGTGGACCGCCAGCCCGGCGCCCGACACCACCGCCTGGAACAATGTCGCCAGCAAGGTACGCGTGCTGCTCGACTGGCAGCCGGCCGGCACCCTGCGCAACGTGCCGCAGGCCAGCTACAACGGCACGCCACCCACCTTGTTGGCGGCACCAGGCCAGCAGTTCAGGGTGGGCAATGGCCAGCAGGTCCTGATCGAAGGCGCGGACGGGCTGGGCGCGGCCGCCACCGGCTCGGTGCTGGCGTCCACGCCCACGGCCATGCAGCTCGCCGCGTTTGGCGCCGCGTTTGGTGCCGATTTGGCTCCGCTGCTGGCGACTCCACTGCGGGTGTTGACCAACAAGGTGAATCTGTCGCGCGGTAAAAGCGTCGGCCAGGAAGTGCTCGGGGTCGGCAACGCCTCCACGCCCGGGCAAAGCTTCACCCTGGCCAAGGGCCCGCTGACCTATCTCGCCGCCGGCGACGGCTACCGCAGCACGCTACGCGTGTACGTCAATGGCGTCGAGTGGCACGAGGTGCCGAACTTCTATGGCCAGGCGCCCGATGCCACCGTGTTCGTCACGTTCGAGGACGACGAGCAGAAGACCCACGTGCAGTTCGGCGACTGGGTCAACGGCAGCGGCCTGCCCAGCGGTGCGCAGGTGACGGCCTGGTACCGCATCGAAAGCGGGGCCGAGCCCGTGCCGGCCGGCGGCCTCTCCGTGATCGCCAGGCCAGCGCCCGGCGTGACGGCGGTGCGCCATCCCACCCCCTCCATTCCCGGCGCCGATCCCGACCAGCCCGCGCACATCCGGCGCGACGCGCCGCGCAGCATCCTGACCTTCGGGCGCGCCATCTCGGCCGACGACTACGACGCGATTGCCGCCCGTGCGCCTGGCGTGGCGCGCGTGCGCAGCTATTTCGCCTGGAACGCCGAGGAGCAACGCGCCACCGTCAAGCTGTACGTGGGCGACACCCCGGCCGCGCTGACGGCGGCAAAGAACGCCCTGCGCCTGGCGGCCGATCCGAACCGGCGCATCACCGTGCTGGCCGCCACGCCCGTGCCGGCGGCCCTCTTCATGCAGGTGCGCGTGACGCCCGACCGCGTGCCGCAGGACGTGGCGCAAGCGCTGCGTGAGGCCTTGTCCGAGCCGGACACGGGCCTCTTCGGCGCCAACCGCCTGGGCATCGGCGAAAGCATCTACTTCAGCCAGCTGTCGGCCGCCAGCCTGGCGGTGCCCGGCGTGCAGGCGCTCGGCCTGGCGTTCTTCTACCTGAGCCGGCCAGACCCCGTCACCGGGCTGCCGTATGTGCTGCAAACGTCGCTGCCGCCGCGCATCCATGCCGCCGAAAACGAGGTGCTGGCGGTGCCGCCCGCGCTGATGTTCATCTACCCGGAGGGCCCAGCCAGTGCCTGAAGACCGCGACCTTTACCAGGCGTTCTACACGGACTACCTGTGGCGCCTGCTGCCCGAGGTGTACCGCGCCAGCGATAGTGAGGATGCAGACCAGGCCGGCCCGCTGCGCGAACTGGTGCAGCGCCTGGGCGCGCAGATCGCCGTGGTCCGCCGCAGCATCGACCGCACCGGGCAGGACCAGTCCATCGACACCTGCGACGACTGGCTGATCCCGTACATGGGCGAGCTGCTGGCCTGCCATATCGTGGCCGGCCTGGATGCGCGCGCCCAGCGCCTGGATGTGGCCAAGACCATCTATTACCGGCGCCGCAAGGGCACCGTGGCGCTGCTGGAAGAACTCAGCGCCGACATCACCGGCTGGAACGCCCGCGTGGTCGAATTCTTCCGGCGCCTGGCGCGTGCGCGCCACCAGTTCGACCCCGAGATCGGCACCGAGCGCCGGCAGGGCGTGATCGAAGGCTTGCGCGGGGCGCTGTCGGGCACCCCGGCCGGCGGCTTTGCCGACCTGCGCCACGCCGGCGCGGCCGGCAAGACCAACACCGCCTTCGACGAATACTTCCACACGGCCGACTTCCGGCGCGGGCGCACGGGCTCGGGCTGGCACAACATCCCCAAGCTGGGCTTCTTCCTGTGGCGCCTGCGCAGCTACCGCTACCGCAGCTCCGACCCGGTCGAAGACGCGGCCTGTCCGGGCCAGTTCAGCTTTGACCCCACCGGACGCGAGATTCCCCTGTTCGCCCCGAACTACCGCGATCCGGCCCAGTACGGCGACGCCTGGGTCACGCCCGACCAGTGGATGCTGCCCGGCCCGATCGACGCCGAACTGCTGGCGCGCGAAGCGGCGCACCTGTATCCGGACGGCTTCGCGGTCGACGACGTGTCCACGGCCGGCCCGACGCCGGTGCCGCTGGCCGATCTGCGCGTGCTGCCCGAACGCGGGCGCTATACCCAGGCGGCAGCGCCCGCGCCCGGGGTGGCGCGCCGGGTGCGCTTTCACCACGGCTTCTCCTCCGAGATCGGCGCCGGGCCGTACGACCGCCGCGCGCTGGCCCTCGATCCTTTGCCGGTACCGCTGCCGCAAGCACCTGGCATTGCCGGCGGCGGCGCCCAGCTGCAGGCGGCGCTGACAGGTCTTTCGACCGGCAACGCAGTCATCACCAATTCGCTCACCTACACGGCGTTGCCCAACCCGTGGCCGGTGACGGACTTCCTGCTGCAGGCCGAACCCGGCGAGCGCCCGGTGCTGCGGCCCACCTCGAATGCGGCCTGGGTGATCGACGGCGGCGCGGGCGCCACGCTGGCGCTGGAAGGCATCCTCTTGTCCGGCGCCGATATCGTGCTCACGGGCCGCTTCGAGCACGTCACCCTGTCCTGCACCAGCATCGACCCCGGCGAAGCGCTGATCGACCCGGCCGCTCCACCGCTGGCCATCGATGGCCGCCCGCTCACGCCCAGCACGATCTGGATCGAAGGCACGGTGGCCCAGCTCACCCTGCGGCGCGCCATCTGCGGGCCGATCCGCACACGCGCGCACGGCGCCATCGAATCCCTGAGCGCCACCGACAGCATCCTGCAGGGCGTGCGCGCGCACGCCGACGCGAGCCTGTCCACCGCCGAGGTGTTCGATGCGCGCGACCTGGCGCGCCGCCTGCGCGACGGCGGCGATCCGCTGGCCACTTACCTGCGCGGGGAGCTCACCACCGCTGGCGTGGCGCTGGCCGCCTACGACCCGGACACGGTGCCGGACACCGCCCTGCTGGACGCCATCGTCGCGGCCCTGAACACCGTGCTGGCCGGCCCCCTGCTCTACGACCCCGCGCGCTTTGCCGAGGTGCCCCTGCCGGCGGCCTTAAGCGCGCCCGCCCCGAGCGACGCGGCGGGCCTGTTGCGCCGCAACCGCCTGCTGCTGGAAGCCGGCTTTCCCGTGGCCCTGCAACCGGCGGCGATTGCCACCGCGATGGGCAACGTGGCGCTGGAGCGCTGCACCGTGCTGGGCGCCCTGCACGCGCACC
>JBKHWY010000081.1:0-12374 GCA_046566285.1 Gammaproteobacteria bacterium
GAAATCCTCCCATGCGAGGTCGGTCTGGACCGGAAACACGTTCTGGCGCGGCACCACCGTGAACTCGGCATAGCTGCCATTGATGCTGCGTCCCATGCCGCCCATGATGGCGGCAACCTTGGCGCCGCGTGGCAAATCCCCGCTCGGGTCGTCTTCAACCAGGCCCACGCATTCGATGCCGCTCACCTGGGCCACGTCGCCGAACAGGCCGCGCCGCATATAGGTTTCGGCCCGGTTGATCCCGAAGGCCTTGATCCGAATGAGGACCTGGCCCGCCTTCGGTTGAGGCACCGGAATCTCGCCCACCACCAGTTGGTCGCTGGCGCCATATTGCTCGATCAAGACTGCTTTCATTGCTTCCTCTTGTGTTGGTTGGGGAAGCGGTGATTGTGCTGAGCCTGCGCGCAATCTCAAACGCAATAGTTTTGACAATCAATGTAGAGCGGCCCACTCGCGCGCGTGCTCGGCAATATGGCGCCACAGGCGCTCGGCCACCGGACCATGGCTGCGGTCGATCAGGCGCGCAGCCACCAGATGGATCGTGTTGCCGCGAAAATGCTCCCCCTCGATCGATAGCAGCCGTCCCGCATCCAGATCGTCCTGGACCATGAAGGTGGGCATGTGGCCCCAAGCCATCGCCTGCAGGATGATCTCCCTTTTCGTATGCTGGTCCCCTACCGTGCAGTGAGGCGCGTCCCGAATGACGAAGTGATTGTCGGACGGAGAATGGCGAGCGGTGTCGCGGATGATGCACTGCATGTAGCGGCTCATCTGCCGGTGCGTGATCCGGGGCGATACGGGAAAGTCGAGAAAGCCCGGTGCGACGACGGGAACCAGCTGAACCGCACCCAAGGGGATGAATTCGAGGCGGGGATCGGACTGGTTGACGTAGTGAATGATGAGGTCGGCATCCTGGTCCAGCAAACGCTCCACCGGCCCGGCGATGGCTTCGACATCCAGGTGCAGGCGCGTGGTGCTGGTGGCGAAGAACTTGCGCAGGAACCCGATCGCTTCCGGCAAGGGACACAGATCGCCAATTACCACGCGCAATTCCAGCTCGTCGCCGGCGGACAGGTGGGCGGCGAAGTGGTCCAGCATCGCCACATCGCTCAACAGTCGTTGGGTGCGTTCGTAGAAGGCTTCGCCCGCCTGGGTGAGCGTGACGCGGTAGCCGCTGCGGTCCAGCAGGGTGAGCCCGAGCTGTTCTTCCAGTACCTTCACGGCAGTGACGATCGAGGGGTGGGCGCGGCACATTTTAATGGCAGCGGCCTGGAAACTGCCCTCGGCAATCACGGCCTCGAAACACCTCAACTGATGAATGGTGACCCCTTTCATCAGTCCTCGTCGTTCGGAATCAAGAGCAGCAGATCGGTCGGCCCCACGTCCACGCCGGCCTGGAACAACAGCGTGCTGGCCTGCCCGCGGTGGTGGGTCTGGTGGTTGAAGAAGTGCAGCAGCAGGCGTCCCAGCGACTTGGCGCCGGGCACACCCGCCATGGTGGCGTAGTGCACCACCTCGTCGAGGTCCGCATCCGTCAGTTCATCCACCCAGGCCAGGATGACGCCATCGAGCAGCTGGCGCTGCCCGGTCAGTTCGTCCAGAGGCGGTATGTGGGCGCTGCGCAGCGCCGTGGGCGTAGGCAGCGCGCGCACCGGGTCGAGCGTGGGAAAGGGTGCGCTGTGCGCCGTGAAGCGCTTGAGCCAGAGGGTGTCGCCGATGACGATGTGATGCAGGGTGCCGATCAATGAACCGAAGAAGGCGCCGCGCTCGGCGCTTTGCTGCTCCGCAGGCAGGTGCGCCGCCGCGGCGTACATCTTCTCGTTCATCCATTGGTTGTACTGGGCCATCAGCGCGAACTGGGCGCGCGCCGTGAGTGCAGGCATGGGAAGCTCCTTGAACAGTCGAGCTTCCCATTCTAGGCCAGTTTTATTTGACAGGTTCCTCGGGGGCCTGGGTCATCTTCACGAACATGGGCGCCAGCAGCAGGCCCAGTTCGAACAGGAACCACATCGGCAGGGCCAGCGAGAACTGGCTGACCACGTCCGGCGGGGTGACGATGGCGGCGATGACGAACGCGCCGACGATGGCATACGGCCGGATCGATTTGAGCTTTTCCACGCTGACGATCCCCATGCGCACCAGGATCACCACCACCACCGGCACTTCGAAGGTGGCGCCGAAGGCCAGGCACATGGACATGACGAAGTCGAGGTAGTTCTCGATGTCGGGCATGACGGCGATCGAGGTGGGCGCGAACTCGCCGATGAAGGCGAACACGCGGCCGAACACGAAGAAGTAGCAGAACGCCACGCCGGCGATGAACAACAGCGAGGACGAGATCACCAGCGGCAGCACCAGGCGCTTTTCGTGCGCGTACAGGCCGGGGGCGACAAAAGCCCAGATCTGGTAGAACACCCAGGGCAGCGACAGGATGAAGGCGATCAGGAGCGTGACCTTCATCGGCACCAGGAAGGGTGCGATCACGCCGGTGGCGATCATCTTGGAGCCGACCGGCAGGGCGTTCAGCATCGGGGCGGCGATGATGTCGTAGACATGGGCCGGACCGGGCCAGAACATCAGCGCGGCGCACACGATGGCAATCCCGATGGACGCCTTGACCAGGCGGTCGCGCAGCTCGACCAGATGCGAAATGAAGGTCTCTTCGGGCGCGGCTGAATCTGTCATTTAGAAGAACGAAGCGGAGTTGGAGCCGCCCCGGGGGCGGAATTTCTTGACGCGCGCCGCACCGGACAACACGTGGGTCTTGCCGCCATGGCGCTGCTTGTACCAGTTCGGAATGGCCGAGTTGCGCACCAGTTTCTTCTTGCGGAAGTCGCGCGCCTTGCGCTCGATGTCGGCCATCGAGGCGGGGGCGTCGCAGGAGGGCAGGTCGCGCCATGCGGCGTCCACATCGTCCAGGTTCTGGGCGATGGTCTGCTCGACGTTTTCCTTGATCGACTGGGCGGTCTCCTGCACTTCCTTTTGCAGGTTGCGCAGTTCGTCCAGCTCGATCTCACGGCTGACTTCGGTCTTGACTTCGTGCAGGTAGCGCTGGGCGCGGCCGTACAGGCTGCCGGCCATGCGCGCCACTTTCGGCAGCTTTTCAGGGCCGATCACCACCAGAGCCACGACGCCGATGACGGCAAGTTTCGATAGGCCTAGATCGATCATGAGAGGCTGACACCAGCGTGCGCCGGCATCACGAACGGGTCTTTTCTTTCGTTTCGACGTCGATCGTGGACTTGTCGGCCACTTGCGAAGGCGGGACGGTGGTGGTCGTGGTCGTCGTGGCCTTTTCTTCCTCGCCACGCACGCCATCCTTGAAGCCCTTGACGGCCTTGCCGATGTCGCTGCCCATATTGCCCAGTTTCTTGGTGCCGAACACCAGCATCACCACCACCAGCACGATCAGCCAGTGCCAAATACTCATTGAACCCATCATCTTCTCCTTGGTGCAGTACGAGAACTGCAAGCACGAAACACTGCATTATGACCGCCGTTCTTGACGGCAGTATGAATTTCTATCGCGTTATTCTACGCCAGGCTGTGCCCGAAGGTCAGGCTCATTGGCCGCGCCAGGGGCGTGGGCCGCCGTACATGTGCAGGTGCAGGTGGTAAACCTCCTGCCCGCCGTCCGGCCCGCTGTTGATCAGCGTCTTGTAGCCGCCGCTGCGCGCCCCATCCGCACCCTTGACCGCGATCCCCGTTTCCTGCGCCAGCTTGCGCGCCAGCAGCAGCATGCGGCCCAGCACGGGCGCGTGCGAATCGTCGGTGTCCGACAGCGTGGCCACGTGCTGCTTCGGGATGATCAGCAGGTGCACGGGCGCGGCCGGGTGGATATCCTTGAATGCCAGCAATTCATCGTCTTCGTACACTATGGTCGAAGGAATTTGCTTTGCAGCGATCTTGCAGAACAGGCAATTGTCCATGGTGACTCCGAAATCCGGTTATTCTTGAGGACGGCTGGCTTTCTCGACCAGGCCGGACAGGCCTTCGCGCCGCGCCAGCTCGTCGATGACCTGCTGCGGGGATAGATCGAACTTCGCCAGCAGCACCAGGGTATGAAACCACAGGTCCGCGCACTCGTACACCAGGTCGCTGGTGTCGCCCGAGTGGCGCGCGTCCTTGGCGGCCATGACCAGTTCGGTCATCTCTTCGCCGACCTTCTTCAAAATCGCGTCGTCGCCCTTGGCAAACAGCTTGGCCACATAGGACGCGGCAGGGTCGCCGCCGTTGGCCGGTTTGCGCGACTCCAGCGTGGCCGCGATGCGGGCGAGAGTTGTGCTCATGGCTTCTTTTTCGGGTTGGTGTAAATGGTATCCGGGTCCTGCAGCACCGGATCGACGCTGTGCCAATCGCCGTCCCTGGCGTCGCCTTCGAACTTCTGGAAGAAGCACGAGTGGCGTCCGGTATGGCAGGCGATGCCGCCGGCCTGTTCGATCTTCAGGAGGATCACGTCCTCGTCGCAGTCCAGGCGCACTTCCAGCACCTTCTGCACGTGGCCGGACTCCTCCCCTTTGTGCCACAGCTTCTTGCGCGAGCGGCTCCAGTACACCGCTTCGCCCAGTTCGACGGTGCGTGCCAGCGCGTCGCGGTTCATCCACGCGAACATCAGCACGTCACCGGTGGTGGCTTCCTGGGCGATCACCGGCACCAGGCCGTTCTCGTCCCATTTCACTTTCTTCAGCCATTTCAGGTTGGCTGCGCTGCTGGCAGCGGGGGGTACTACAGTGGCCATACGATCCTTGTCCGATTAGTCCAAACGCATCGGGATGCCCTGCGCCGCCATGAAGCGCTTGGCTTCCTGCACGGTGTACTGGCCGTAGTGGAAGATGCTGGCCGCCAGCACCGCGTCGGCGTGGCCGCGCGTGACGCCATCGGCCAGGTCCTGCAGCCCGCCCACGCCGCCCGAGGCGATCACCGGAATGCCGATCGCGTCCGACACGGCCGCCGTCAGGCCCAGGTCGAAACCGGACTTGGTGCCGTCGCGGTCCATGCTGGTCAGGAGGATTTCGCCCGCGCCCAGCTGTTCCATCTTGCGCGCCCACTCGACCGCGTCCAGGCCGGTGGCACGGCGCCCGCCATGGGTGAACACTTCCCACTTGCCGGGAGCGACGTTCTTGGCGTCGATGGCCACCACGATGCACTGCGAGCCGTGCTTTTGCGAGGCGTCGAACACCAGGTCCGGGTTGGTCACGGCCGAGGTGTTCATCGACACCTTGTCGGCGCCCGCGTTGAGCAGGCGGCGCACGTCTTCCACCTTGCGCACCCCGCCACCGACGGTGAGGGGAATGAACACGGTCGAGGCCACCGCTTCGATGATGTGCAGGATCAGGTCGCGCCCGTCGGACGAGGCGGTGATGTCGAGGAAGGTGATTTCGTCGGCGCCCTGCTCGTCATAGCGGCGCGCGATCTCGACCGGGTCGCCGGCATCGCGCAGCTCGGTGAAGTTGACGCCCTTGACGACGCGGCCATCGGTCACGTCCAGGCAGGGGATGATTCGTTTTGCGAGCATAAATAGGGTCTTAGGCGAATGGGTTCCGGGCCGGATCAGGCGTCAGATCGCCAGATCGCCTTCGGTCAGTTCGTCCGCGCGCAGCTGCGCCTGTTCCAGGTTGATGGTGCCTTCGTAGATCGAGCGGCCGCAGATCACGCCTTCGATGCCTTCGTCCTGCACCGCGCACAGCGCTTCCACGTCGGCCAGGGTATGCAGGCCGCCGGAGGCGATGATCGGAATGCGCACGGCCTGGGCCAGCTTGACGGTGGCGTCGATGTTAATCCCGCCCATCATGCCGTCGCGGCCGATGTCGGTGTAGATGATCGATTCCACGCCATAGGCTTCGAACTTCTGGGCCAGGTCGATGACTTCGTGGCCGCTCATCTTGCTCCAGCCGTCGGTGGCCACCTTGCCGTCCTTGGCGTCCAGGCCGACGATGATGTGGCCCGGGAAGGCGCCGCAGGCGTCGTGCAGGAAGCCCGGGTTCTTCACCGCGGCGGTGCCCACGATGATGTAGGTGATGCCGTCGTCCAGGTAGCGCTCGATGGTGTCGAGGTCGCGGATGCCGCCGCCCAGCTGCACCGGGATCTCGTCGATGTCGTTATCGACCGCGAAGTCCTGCACCACCCGCAGGATCGATTTCACGGCTGCCTCGTTGACCGGCTTGCCCGCAAAGGCGCCGTTCAGGTCCACCAGGTGCAGGCGGCGGGCGCCTTGCTTGAGCCAGTGCAGCGCCATTTCGGCAGGGTCTTCGGAGAAGACAGTGGCAAGTTCCATATCGCCCTGCTTGAGGCGAACACAGTGACCGTCCTTGAGGTCGATGGCAGGAATGAGCAGCATGATGTGTGGTGTGGTTGAAGTGTGTCGAGTGGGACGAGTGTGACGAGGGTGTCGAGTGTGACGTAATTCCCGAAGCTCAGGGTTTCCAGTTGACGAAGTTGTGATACACGCGCAGGCCGGCCGCGGCGCTTTTCTCGGGGTGGAACTGGGTGGCGAAGAGGTTGTCCTTCGCGACGGCGCAGCAGAACGCGCCGCCGTAGTCGGTTTCGGCCGCCACCAGCGATGCGTCGGTCGGCTGCACGTAGTAGCTGTGCACGAAATAGAAGTAGCTGTTGTCGGCCACGCCTTCCCACAGGGCGTGCGGGACGGTCTGGTGCACGCGGTTCCAGCCCATCTGCGGGACCTTGAAGCGCGAGCCGTCGGCCTGCACGCGCCCGTCCAGCTGGAAGCGCACCACCTTGCCGGGCAACAGGCCCAGGCCGGGCGTATCGCCCTCCTCGCTCATCTCGAACAGCATCTGCTCGCCCACGCACACGCCCATCATCGGACGGGTCCTGGCGGCGCGCAGCAGGGCGTCCTGCACGCCCGACTCGCGCAGGCTGCGCATGCAGTCGCGCATGGCGCCCTGGCCGGGCAGCACGATGCGGTCGGCCGCGTCGATGGCGGCCACTTCACCGGAGATGATCACGTCGGCCTCGGGGGCGGCGGCGCGCAGGGCTTGCGCCACCGAGCGGAGGTTGCCCATGCCGTAGTCGACTACAACAATCTTGTTCATAGCATTCAAATGGAAAGTCGACGCTTACAGGCTGCCTTTGGTCGAGGGGATCACGCCGGCGGCGCGTTCGTCGAGCGAGGTGGCCATGCGCAGGGCGCGGCCAAAGGCCTTGAACACTGTCTCGCACTGGTGGTGGGCGTTGGTGCCGCGCAGGTTATCGATATGCAGGGTCACCAGCGCATGGTTGACGAAGCCGCGGAAGAATTCCAGCGTCAGGTCCACGTCGAAGGTGCCGATCATGGCGCGCGTCCACGGCACGTGCATTTCCAGGCCGGGCCGGCCGGAGAAGTCGATCACCACGCGCGAGAGCGCTTCGTCCAGCGGCACGTACGAGTGGCCGTAGCGCACAATGCCCTTCTTGTCGCCGATGGCCTTGGCCACCGCCATGCCCAGCGTGATGCCGGTGTCTTCCACCGTGTGGTGGGCATCGATGTGCAGGTCCCCGACGCATTCGACTTCCAGGTCGAACAGGCCGTGGCGGGCGATCTGGTCCAGCATGTGGTCCAGGAAGGGCACGCCGGTATTGAGCTTCTGCTTGCCGGTGCCGTCCAGGTTGATGGCGACGCGGATCTGGGTTTCGTTGGTGTTGCGGGTGATGTCGGCGGTGCGGGTCATGACGTGGTCTATGGCTGCTTGTCGTATGGCTGATGCGCTGATGCGGTTTAGTTCAGGGAGGCTTTCAGGGCACTCAGGAATGCGGCGTTCTCTTCGGGCGTACTCACGGTGACGCGGATGCAATTAGCCAGTCCGTGCATTTTACTCACATTTTTCACCATCACCTTATTTGCCAGGAGTTTTGCGCACGAAGCGTTGGCGTCGGGCACACGCAGCAGGATGAAGTTGGCGGCAGACGGGAACACGGTCACGCGCGGCAGCGCGGCCAGATCGGCCATCAGCTGCTCGCGCGCGGCCACCAGCTGGGAGGCCTGGTCGTTCAGCACTTCGATATGGTCGAGCGCGAATTCGGCCGCAATCTGCGTGAGCACATTGACGTTGTAGGGCGGGCGCACCTTCTCGAACTGCTCCAGGAGCTTGGGCGCAGCCGCCATGTAGCCCAGGCGAATGCCGGCCAGGCCCATCTTCGACACCGTGCGCATCACCACCATGTTCTCGAATTCCGGCAGGCGGTGCATGAAGCTGGTGCGGGCGAACGGGCCATAGGCTTCGTCCACCACGGCGATGCCCCTGTCGCCCAGGGCTTCGATGATCTCGACCATGTCGTCCGGGTTGTACAGCGTGCCGGTGGGGTTGTTCGGGTAGGCCAGGAACACCAGGGCCGGCTTGTGCTTGGCGATCGCGGCCAGCATGGCTTCCTTGTCCAGCGTGAGGTCCTCGCGCAGCTGCACGCCGACGAACTCGGCGCCGGCCAGCATGGCCGAGCGTTCGAACATCACGAAGCCGGGCGTGGGCGCCATGATCACCGGGCGGCGCCCGCCGCCCGAGACGGTCATGATCATCATCGAGATGTTCTCGTCCGAGCCGTTGCCGAGGATGACGTCGTACCCGGCCGGCACGCCCATCTTGGCGCGGATGCGGCTTTTGAGCGTCTCGTAGCTGGGCACCGGATAGCGGTTCAGGACCGCGTCGGCCAGGCGGCGGCCCAGTTCCGTGCGCAGGTGCAGCGGCAGCGGATACGGGTTTTCCATCGCATCGAGCTTGATGAAGCCCTGCGCGTCGGGCACGGCGTAAGGCAGGTCGGCGATGATTTCGGGGCGGACGACGTTGGCGATCAGCTGGTCGATGAAGGACATGTTGGCTCTTCTTTCAGGGTTTTTTCGTGCTTGTCGATCTTTTCGTTCTTGTCGAGGCGGCGCTTCGCCGATTTCGGCAGGCAGGCGTCGCTGGGCGCGGCCAGCCGTTCGGCGATGATGTCGCAATACGCCGGGTTCAATTCAAAACCGACGAAGTTGCGTCCGCAGCGCTGGGCCGCCAGCGCCGTGGTCCCGCTGCCCATGAACAGGTCGAGCACCACTCCGCCCGGCGGGCAAGAGGCCTTGACCATGCGCTCGATGATTTCAAGCGGCTTCTGGGTGGGGTGGTCGACCCGCTCGGCGTGCTCGCGGTGCAGGCGCGAGACGCTCCACAAGTCCTTCGGGTTGTAGCCCACCTCCAGCCACTTGGCGCCGACAAAAATCGAGCGCGAGCGCGCCTTCTTGGTTTCGGCGTCGTAGGGAATGCGCACGGCGTCGAGGTCGAAGTAGTAATCCTTGCGGCGCACAAAAAAGCCGATGGTGTCGTGCACCGACGAGAAGCTGCGCGTGCTGCCGCCCATCGAGGGCACGCGCCGGTCCCAGATGATCTCGTTCATCATGGTCAGGCGTTTTTTGAGCATCACGAAGATCTCGGGCGAAAAGCGCCAGGTCAGGAAGATGTACAGGCTGCCGTTGGGCTTGAGCTTGGGGATGGCCGCGTCGATCCACTGCTCGGTCCAGGCCAGGTAGTCCGCCACCGATTGCTGGTCGGAGTCGTTGCCGTAGTCCTTGCCCAGGTTGTAGGGCGGGTCGGTGAGGATCAGGTCGACGCTGCCGTCGGGGATGCGCGCCAGGCCGCTCAAGGCGTCTTCGCAGAAGATTTGGTTGAGCCAGGTGGTCATGGCATGGTCCATCGCTGTGCATAGGCGCTATGGGTCCTGGCCTGCGCCAGGACGACGGCATTAAACCCAACACACTCAAAACCGTCGTCCTGGCGAAGGCCAGGACCCATAGCGCGCCTGATCAGAAGCGAAGCATCACTCATTGATCCGCAACTCCGCACTACGCGCATGCGCCTGCAGCCCTTCGCCATACGCCAGCGTCGCTGCGACCTTGCCCAGGGTCTGCGCCCCGGCCTCGCTCACGTACAGAATCGACGAGCGCTTCTGAAAGTCGTACACCCCCAGCGGCGACGAGAACCTGGCCGTGCGCGAGGTCGGCAGCACGTGGTTCGGGCCGCAGCAGTAGTCGCCCAGCGACTCGGACGAGAAGCGGCCCAAAAACAGCGCGCCGGCGTGGCGGATCTGGTCGGCCCACTGCTGCGGGTTCTCCGCCGAGATCTCCAAATGCTCGGCCGCGATATCGCTGGCGATCGCGCACGCCTCTTCCATGCTGGCCACGCGGATCAACGCTCCCCGGTCGGTCATCGAGGTGCGGATGGTGTCCTGCCGGGGCATCGTGGGCAGCAGCTTGTTGATGCTGGCTTCCACCCTGGCGATGTAGTCGGCGTCCGGGCACAGCAAGATCGCTTGCGCCAGTTCGTCATGCTCGGCCTGCGAGAACAAGTCCATCGCCACCCAGTCCGGGTCCGTGGTCCCGTCGCACAGCACCAGGATTTCCGACGGCCCGGCGATCATGTCGATGCCGACGGTGCCGAACACGCGGCGCTTGGCGGCGGCCACGTAGGCATTGCCCGGGCCGACGATCTTGTCCACCGCATCAATGGTCTCGGTGCCGTAGGCCAGCGCGCCCACGGCCTGGGCGCCGCCCAGGGTGAACACGCGCGTCACGCCTGCAATCGCCGCAGCGGCCAGCACCATCTGGTTCTTCACGCCGTCCGGCGTCGGCACCACCATGATGATTTCCTTGACTCCGGCCACGTGGGCGGGAATCGCGTTCATCAGCACCGACGACGGATACGCGGCCTTGCCGCCCGGGACGTAGATGCCGACCCGGTCCAAGGGGGTGACGCGCTGGCCCAGCACGGTGCCATCGGGCTCGGTGAAGGTGAAGCCGGTGGAGGCTTCCTTCTGGCGCTCGTGGAAGGCGCGCACGCGCTGCGCGGCCGTCTGCAGGGCCTCGCGCTGGGCGGCCGGCAGAGCGGCCAGCGCGTCCTGCAGTTCCTGCTGGCCGATCTCGAGTTCGGCCACACTGGCGGCCGACAGGCGGTCGAACTTGTTGGTGTACTCCAGCACCGCGCGGTCGCCATGGGTCTTCACCGCGTGCAGGATCTTCGCCACGGCGGACTCGATGGCGTCATCGGTCTCGGCTTCGAAGGCGAGCAGGCTTTTCAGGCGCTGCTGGAAGTCTGGCTGGGTGGAGTCGAGCTTGCGAATCTGGAGGGACATGGTGGATGGCTTAGTTGCTTAGTTGTTTTGTAGTTTGGAGGCGCGCTCGAACGCGTCGAGGATCGGTTGCAGGCGCGCGCGCTTGAGTTTCAGGGCGGCCTGGTTCACCACCAGGCGCGAGGAGATGTCCATGATCTTTTCGACTTCCACCAGGTTGTTGGCGCGTAGCGTCCCGCCGGTGGAGACCACGTCGACGATGGCGTCCGACAGCCCGACCAGCGGGGCCAGCTCCATCGAGCCGTACAGCTTGATCAGGTCCACGTGCACACCCTTGGCGGCGAAGTGCTCGCGCGCGGTGTTGACGAACTTGGTGGCCACGCGCAGACGCGCGCCCTGGCGCACGGCGGTGTCGTAGTCGAAGCCGGCGTTCACGGCCACCGACATGCGGCACTTGGCGATGTTGAGGTCGATGGGCTGGTACAGGCCTTCGCCGCCATGCTCGAGCAGCACGTCCTTGCCGGCCACGCCGAAGTCGGCCGCGCCGTACTGCACATAGGTCGGCACGTCTGACGCGCGCACGATGATGACGCGCACGTCGGGGTCATTGGTGCCGAGGATCAGCTTACGCGAGGTCTCGGGGTTTTCCAGCACGGTGATGCCGGCGGCTTCCAGGAGCGGCAGGGTGTCTTCGAAGATGCGGCCCTTGGACAGCGCCAGGATCAGTTGGGAGTTGCTCATGTTGTTCTAGTTGTTCTAGTTGTTCTACTTGATGCGTTCGATATTCGCGCCCACGTTCGACAGCTTCACTTCCATGCGGTCGTAGCCGCGGTCGAGGTGGTAGATGCGGTCGATCAGGGTGGTGCCTTCGGCCGCCATGCCGGCGATCACCAGCGAGGCCGAGGCGCGCAGGTCGGTGGCCATCACGGGCGCGCCCACCAGCTTGTCCACGCCGCGGATGAAGGCGGTGTTGCCCTCCGTCTGGATGGCCGCGCCCAGGCGGTTCATTTCCTGCACGTGCATGAAGCGGTTCTCGAAAATCGTCTCGGTCACCCGGCTGGTTCCCGCCGCGATGGTGTTCACGGCCATGAACTGGGCTTGCATGTCGGTCGGGAAGCCCGGGTATTCGGTGGTGCGGAACGACACCGGCTGCGGGCGGCCGTTCATCTGGCCGCGAATCCAGTCCGGGCCATAGGTCATGGCCAGGCCCATGTCGCGCAGCTTGTCGATGGCCACGTCAAAGATGTCGGTGCGGGTGTGGCGCAGGGTGACGTCGCCGCCCGTGGCCGCCACCGCGCACAGGAAGGTGACGGCTTCGATGCGGTCGGAGATCACCGCGTGCCTGG
>JBKHWY010000082.1:0-12334 GCA_046566285.1 Gammaproteobacteria bacterium
AGGCGCTGCCGGTGCGCTTGCTGGTGGGGGAATCGTCGGCGGAGATCAAGTTGAGCCGGGGGCTGGTGGTTCGGTAGGCTGCGTTGACTGGCGCAGCGCTAATGCAGTCACCCTGGCGAAGAAAAAGTCTTTGTAGCGGGCTGTATGATGACACTAGTCGTATCGTTAGCCCAAAACCGTCGCCCTGGCGTAGGCCAGGGCCCATGGCGCGTTTGCTCAGAGTAGAACTTCCCCACTAACTGAATGCGCTATGGGTCCCGGCCTCCGCCGGGACGACGGCTTTTAGTGCAACGGTTTCACTACTAAAGTCATTAGTTATTCGACACCGCCGCCTTCGCCGACCGCCCCAGCGTCCACGCCACGCCAACCCCGCCCGACGACCCGGTCGAGCGCTTCATCAGCGGACTGTCGCGATTGGCCGCCTGCGCATAGCTCTCGTAGCGCACGAAGGCAAACACCCGCACGTCGTCATTGATGGTGCGCGATCCGGACAAGCCCACGCGTGCGAGCATCAGCCCACTGTCGGCCTGGTACGCGGGCCGGCTTGGGGTCACGTACTGCGGCAGCGCGTCATAGAAATACCCGTTGATCTTGCGGTTGCCCACCACCGCGCCGATGTGCGCGTCGCCAGTCCACAGCCCGCCCCGGTCGCGCCATTCATACACCAGCTTCGGTTCGAACGTCCAGCCCTGGTTGCGCATGCCGTGGCGCACTTCAAATACGGCGCGCAGCGGCAGGTCGAAGCGCAGGCGCGACGCTTCGGTCGGGCGCGCCAGCAGCACTTTGAGGCGTGGGCCGGCTTCGAGCAGCGTGCCCAGGTCCGGCATGCCTTCGCGCGCGGCGCCGGCGTCCGAGCGGGCCGGCAGCGAGGCGGCAAAGCCCACGTCCAGCTCCAGCACGTCGCTGCGCAGCAGGCGCGCGTTGATGCCCGACTGGTCCGAGCGGAAGATCTCGCCCCGGTAGATGATGAAGGGCAGCGCCAGCGCGCGATTCGAGCGTTCCGACGCGCCCGGATACGCGGGCGTGGACACCACGCCGCCGATCACGCCGGCCTCCCACAGCGGCAGCCGGGGTCCGCCGGCGTCGGCAGCGCCAGCGGTGCAGGATGCCGCCAGCAGGATGGAACAGCAGATCGAACGCCTCATGGTTTCCTTTGATTGTTCGTGCCTATGGCCAGATGGCCTGCAGCACCTGCGCAAGATGATAACCGCCCTTGATCAGCTGGGTGCGCGCCAGCGCGGAGCTGGGCACGGGATAGTTGTCGTTCATCTCGAGAGCGAACGTGTAGTACGTCTCGCCCTTCTTCGATACCTGGCTGCTGATTTTGCCCGGGGTGACGCCCGTGAATGCCAGCTTGGAGGCCGCCAGCGCATCGTCGGCCCACTGGGTCGGCCAGGTGATCGGGTCGCCGCTGGCGCGCGCCACCTCCGGTTTGCCCTCGATGACCTTGTCCGCGAACTGCTCGGGCGTGCGGGTGCTGGTGCGCCGCATGGCGTAGTCCACCACGGTGGTGTCCCAGTAGGTATGCAGCGGGCGCGTGGTCCACTTTTTCGCGCCTTCGGGCAGCGGCTTGTCTTCGCCGGGAATCACCGCGCGGCTCAGGCTGGTCAGGCGCTCGTCGTCCAGCAGCAGGTTGTTCCCGCCGCACGAATCGAATACGTTCAGGCTGTCGACCTCCTGGTGGGTGCGCGGGATGACGTACTTGCCGTCCTTGCCGATGTAGGCGGCGCCCACGTGCAGGGGCTGGTGGATGTCGCCCGTCATGTGGGCCAGCAGCAGCAGCGCCTGGCGCTTGCTGAAGTTGTGCGGGTTGGCGTTGGCGTCCGTCCGCCCCTGCAGCACGGCGATGGCCTGGCGCAGGGTGTGCACGATGTCGACGTCCGCCGTGCCCACCGCGCCATCCTCGTAATGCGTGTGCTGGAACGGCACGTCGGTGTAGTGGTATTCGCTGTGATGCGGGTTCGCTGCCGTGTAGGCGGCCATTTCGGCCGATGGCGTCGGGTAGCCCACGCCGCCCTTGGCGGTGTCCGCCCAGGTGCTGATCGATTCGAGCGATTCGCCCGGCTGCAGCAGCGCGGCAACCTGCTGTTCGGCATGCGAGCCCTTGATCAGGCGGGCGGCGATGGCGCCCACCGCGCGGTGGCCGTCGCTGCCCCACGCCAGGGCGTTCGAGGACAGGAAAATACCGGATAGCGCGAGGGCGCAAGCGAGTTTGTTCATGTGTTCATCCTGAGTAGAGAAGCGTTGCCGGCGCGAGCGGCTCACTTGATCCTGACGATGCGTCCGGCCACCACGTCGCGGCCGGCGGGCTGGCCGCTTTGTTCGCGCTGGCGCAGGTAGGCCGAGAAGGCATCGATGTCGCGGATGCCGGTATCGACTTTGCCGGCGGCCTGCCTGAACATCGTGAGGTTGTCGCCCCCTTCGGCCAGGAAGTTAATGGCCGCGATACGGTAGGTGGCCGCGTCGTCCAGCGGTTTGCCGTTCAGCTTGACGCTGTCGCGCAGCACGCGCTGGCCCACCGGCCGGGTCGAGTCCCAGCTGTAGGTAAAGCCCTCGGACACCTGCAGCATCGAGCGGGTCGGCTCGCTGCCGCCCTTGGCCCACTGCTGCTCGAGCAGTTCGCGCAGCTGCGCACCGGTGAACTCCATCACCATCAGGGTGTTCGAGAACGGCAGCACGGCCTGGGCATCGCGGTAGCGCACCCGCATGTCGGCCTCGACATCGATGTCCTTGCGCAGCCCGGCGATGTTCATGAAGCCGATCTGCACGCCTTGCGCACGGGTGGCGGCCAGCACGGCATCGGCGGCGAGGTCGCCCAGCGGAGCTTCGCCGGCGTCGTTCAGCTTGCGCCCGATCGAGCGCGCGCCCACAAGCGCGACCGGCTGGGTCAGCACGCTGGCGCTGCGGCGGCGCACCGCATCGACAAAGGCATCGACTTCCGGCACGGCCGGGTAGGCGCCCGGCTTGATCACCACGTTGTCGACGGCGATGTCGCGCAGGGCGCGGCTGCGGCCATCGACCTGCAGGCGGATGCGCGAGAGCACGTGCCCGCCCATCTCCGCCTGGGTGATGACGCGCTCGCCCACGCGGCACTGGAAGCCCGTGTGGGTGTGGCCGCTGACGATCAGGCGCAGTGCGGGGTCGAGCCGGTTGGCGATGTCCACCACCGGCCCCTTGAGGTGACGGCAGTTGGGTTCCTGGAAGCCTTCGTCGGTGTGAGCGCCTTCGTGGATCAGCACCACGAACACGGTGGCGCCCTGCTCCTTCGCGTCCCGGTAGGCGCGGTTGATGCTGTCGGCTTCGTCCATGAAGCTCAAGCCGGCGATGCCCGACGCCAGCACCACCGACGAGGTGCCCTTCAACACCGCGCCGATCAGCGCGACCTTGACGCCCTTGACCTGTTCGATGCGGTAGGCCGGCAGCAGCGGCTTGCCGGTGGCGTTGTCGATCACGTTGGCGGCCAGGTAGGTGAACCTGGCGCCCGCGAACGTGGGAGTGAACTTGCAGGCTTTGTCAGGCCGGGTGGACTCGCAGCCGCCGTGCTGCTGGCGCAGCAGTTCCTTCCTGCCCTGGTCGAATTCGTGGTTGCCCGCCGAACTGGCCGCCAGGCCCAGCATGTCCAGCGCGGTAAGCGAGGGTTCGTCCGCCCACATCGACGACAGCGCCGGGCTGGCGCCCACCAGGTCGCCGGCGGCGACGAACAGCAGTTCGCGGTCCTCCTGGCGCCAGGCGCGCAGGGCGGCTGCCATGGCCGAGACGCCGCCGGCCTGCAGGCTGACGGGCTGGTCGGTCCCGCGCGGGGTATAGACAAATTTGCTCGCTTCCAGGTGTCCGTGGAAGTCGTTCAGTGCCACCAGGTTGATGTCGATCGGTTGTGCCGGGGGTGTGGCGCAGCCGCTGAACATGCATGCGGCCGCGATGGCGGCGCACAAAGGGCGGAGGACATTCTTCATTGTGTAAAGCATACCCGCTGATCAAAAAAACGTGTGCACACGTGGTGCGCAAAAAAGGCGGCTGGTGTCCGGCCAGCCGCCTTGGTGGTGTATTAACAGCGCGTGGAGTTCAAGGTCTTAGAACTCGTAGCGCACCGTGGCCTGGATGGCCCACTGCGACTCGCCCTTGTTCTGCTTGAGCTGGAAGTCCTCGACCTGGTCGCGCACCTGGTAGACGTATTTCCCATCCTGCATGCCGGCGTAATCGACGAAGTTGCGCGAGTTGCCGCCCGAGCTCGAGAAGGTGCCTTCATAGATGCGGCCCCAGCGCTTGTTGAACATGTTCCCGACATTCATGAAGTCCAGCACCAGGGCGCCCTTGTGCCCCTTCCAGAAGCCCGGCACTTCCTGCGACAGGCGCAGGTCAATGCTGTTGGTCCAGGGACCACGGCTACCCTGGCGGCTCGTCACGCCGCCGACTGCGGAGGCGAGGCCTGGGTTGGCACGCACGACTTCCCAGAAGCGGTCTTCGTTGGCGTGGCTGGTGGCGCTGTCGCCGCGGAACACCACTTCACCCGAACCTGGCGCCTTGGGAATGTACATCAGGTCGTTACCGCCCGTGCCGTCGCCGTTGAGGTCGTTGTTGAAGGTCCAGCTGTAGGGCTTGCCGGAGCGGCCTTCATAGAAGGCGCCAACGGTGGTCTTATAGTTGCCGAAGAAGCGTTTTTCCCAGGTCAGCATGCCCGTCACACGGTTACGGATCGCATACGACGAGGGAGCCAGGGTTTCTTCGTTGGGATTGAAGATGGCGCGCCCGCTCCAGTTTGACGCTGCCGTGGACGAGGACAGGTTGCTCACCTCTTCCGCGTCGGTAAAGGTGTAGGCCAGGTTCCAGCGCAGCGACTTGGCGCCCGGGTTGCCGATCGAGACCGTGGCCACGTTGCCGCTGCCCTTCTTGGTTTCGCTCACCTGGATCACGTTGCTGTAGGCCGCGTTGGACAGCGCCCGGTTGCGGTGCCCGGCACAGGCACCGGACGTGGAAAAGCCGCCGGTGCCGTTGGCGCAGGACGCGGTGTAGCCCGTCTCGGTCCAGAACATCTCGCGTCCGTCCGGGCCGATGCGAGTAGGCGCGCCCAGGTTCAGGTTCTTGAAGTACAGGCCGGTGCGGGTCTGGGTGCGCAGGTACTCGACGCTGGCAACCAGGCCATACCAGGGCAGCTGGTGCTCGAACGCGAGGTTGCCCTTCCAGACCGAGGGCTGCGACAGGCCGCGTTCGAGCACATCGACCAGCGAGGTCCGCGGCCCCACCACCGGCTGGGCGGTCGGATCCGGGTTGAAGATGCTGGTGCCGTTACAGGCCGGGTAGATGCCGCCGCAGCCCTGCACGTAGGTCAGCACGCCCGGATTGGCGAAGGGGTTGCCGATCCAGACGTTCAGCGCCGAACCCTCGAACAGGCCCACGCCGCCGCGCAGCTGCATGCTGCGCTTGCTGTCGAAGCGGTAGTTGAAACCGAAGCGCGGCTGGATCAGGTCGTCCCCATCCACGGTAATGGTGTTGTCCAGTCCCAGGCCGCCGGTCTCGCGCACGATCTTCGATGGCACGGTGTTGTAGACGCCCGCCACGGTGGGCGCGGCCAGCGCCGCATTGGCGCGCGGGCGGTTGCTGGTCGAGGCGCGGTCATAGCGCACGCCGTAGGTCAGCGTCAGGTTGGGCGACGCGCTCCAGGTGTCCTGTAAAAACAGGCCCGTATTGGCCAGCTTCCATGCCGCCGCCGTATCGGCCAGGGTCACGCCGGGCCAGAGCATCTGGGCGGTGTACTGGTTGGGCCGGCCAAGCCGGTAGTTCTCCAGCACGGCCGCTTCGATCACTTCCGCCGGCGACTTGGCGCAGTCCACCGGACCGACCGTGTAGACGAACTGGCTATTTGTGTTGGTGCAGCCGAAGGTATAGCTGCCGTTCACGTTTTGCAGGAACACATTGGACATCTTGTCCTGCTTGTAATCGCCGCCGAACTTGAGTTCGTGGTCGCCGCGCAGCCAGGTGGCGCCCAGGTAGGCGTCGTAGGCGGTGGTTTCCAGTTCATTGGCCTGGCGGCTGATTTCCGTACCGAAGTTGATGAAGCGCGTACCGGTGGCCACCGTCGACGGCGTGCCCGCAGGCAGCGGGCCGGTGAAGCTGACGCCCACCGACGGCAGGTAGGCATTGTTGAAGTTCTTCTTGCCGGTGTCGCGGCGCGACAGCTTTAATTCGGTCGAGAAGTCGGAACGCCAGTCGCTGAACAGCTGCACGACGGTGGACTGGATGTCCTTGCGCTCGGACCACAGGTAGGAGCGCAGCGAAATTGCCTTGTCGTTGTAGCCCGAGAACTGCGGCTCGTTCTGGATGGTGCGCTGCCAGCGCAGCACGGCGCGGTGGTCGTCGGTGATGTTCCAGTCCAGCTTGACCAGGCGATCCTGCACGCGCTGGGCCAGGCCGGTCGGGGTGTCGGCAGTGCCGGCATCGAAACCCCACTTGTTCTGCGAAATCTGCTGCACGCCCGCGATGGCGCTGGGGGTGATGCCGACGTTGGTCAGGCCGCTGCCCAGCGGACCGAAGGACGGCGAGGCGCGCGAGCTGAACGAATCCTCGCCGCTAAAGAAGATAAACAGTTTATCCTGGATCAGCGCGCCACCCAGGGTCACGCCGGTTGTCTTTTCGGTGAATGTCGGCGGCGCGTACGAGGTGTTATCGGTGGTGTTGTAGCGGTCGCCCGACATCTTGTCGTTGCGGTACACGTGGTACACGCTGCCGGGGAAATCGTTGGTGCCGGACTTGGTCACGGCGTTGATGTTGGCGCCCGTGTAGCCCTTTTGCGTGACGTCGTAGTTCGAGATGTTCACCTGCACCGAAGCGATGGAATCGATCGAGATCGGCTGCTTGTTGGTGGGCAGGCCGTTGGCTTCCAGGCCGAAAGTGTCGCTGATGGACACGCCGTCGATGGTGATCGAATTGAAGCGCGCGTTCTGGCCGGCGGCGGAGATTTCGCCCCGGTCCTTGTCGGTCTGGGCCAGGCGCGGGTCCAGGCGCGCGTAGTCCGACAGGCTGCGGTTGATCGACGCCAGCGCCGCCAGCTGGCCGCGCCCGATACTGGTGCCGGCACCCATCGTGGTCCGGTTGAAGGTCTCGTTGTTGGCCTGGCCGGCGATGGTCACGGTCTGCATGGCGCCCAGCTGGGCGTCCACGCTGGCCGTCTCGGCCAGTTGCAGGTAGATGCCTTCGCGCTTTTCCGTCACGCCGTCCTTGGTGATGGTGATCGTATAGGGTCCGCCCACGCGCAGGCCGCGCGCCGAATAGCGCCCTTCCGCATCGGTGGTCAACGTGTTCACCGAACCCGATTCGTTGTGGCGGATCGTGACGGTGGCGCCGCTGGCGGGACGGCCGTCGCTGCCCACGATGCGTCCGTTGATGTTCGAGGACGTATTCTGCGCACTGGCGGGTAGGCCGGCGGCGAGAGCGATGGAGAGGGCGAGCGCCAGCTTGGTAAGCCGTAACCCTTTGTGATTGATCATGTATTACCCCAAAAAGACAATTGTGATGGAAGGCCCGGCGCCTTCATGCCCAGTTTTTTTTGCTGCATCGATAGGAAAGCTCGCGTAGCGCTGTCACGGCAAACCGCAGTCTGCGCAGCGCGCGAGTGTACCGGCCGAATATGTCATTGCCATGACGACAAGCCCCCAGCGCCCTGCCTTGTCTGTATATTCAGCCAACTATGAAGCAGTGCTACTTTGTTGACAAATACGTTTTGATTTCGGGATTTATACAGGCAGCGAATAAATGCATCGCCCGGCATCCCATTCTCGTCGCACGGCCAGCGGCTCCAAGACGACGATTATAAATGTCGAACAAACACTTGAATTTCATTCATGGAAATTCTCAAACAAATGTTGATCGTGGCGCGCAAATGTGTAGCAGGATGGCCACAAGTGCGCCTTAGCGCGGGGCCACCTGGGCCGCGACGGTCGATTCGAACGCCGCGTAGCGGGCGTCCAGCTGCTGGGTCAGGCGCCGCTTCTGCGCCTCCGGCAGGAAGGCGTAGCGCAGGCTGTTGTAGGACACCCGCTTGACCTCCGCATAGGTGGGCTGGTAGCGGCTGGCGAACAGCACGTATTCATTGGACAGGTTGTGGCGCGTGACCCCGGCGTCGTCGGTGGCGATCACGTAGGGCACGCCGTACTTGCGGTACAGCGTCAGCGGGTGGTTCTGTCCGGCGATGCCGGAGATGAAGGCATTGCTGGTCAGGTTGATCTCCACCGGCACGTCTTTTTCGCGCATGGCCTTCAGGATGGCCGGGGCATTGGTCTCGTGCGCCAGGTCGATGCCATGGCCGATGCGCTGCGCGCCGGCCACGTTGAGCGCCTGTTCGATATGGAACTGCAGCCCTTCGGGCGGCACGTCGCCCAGCGCCAGTTCGCCCGCGTGCAGGGCCAGCTTGACGTTCGGGTAGCGCGCGCGCAGGAACTGGAACATGCGCATGTGCAGGGCATAGTCGCGCATGGCCACCGGGTTGCTCTCCTGGCCGACGATGTTCACGCCCACCACCAGGTCGCTCTGGCTGGCCGCCTTGAAAGCGGAGACCATGGTGGAAAACACCAGGGACGGCGGCAGCAGGCGCAGCACGTAGGTCTGGTAGCGCATCGTGAAGTGCTCGTCGTCGATGCCCTGGTGCGCGGCCGCGACTTTCGCGAGGAAGTCGGCCACGTTCTGGTTGAAGGCCGGGTCCTTGTCCAGATCGGCGTACCAGTTGGCCATCAAGGCCTCAGGCTCGGCCCCGCCTTGCGCGATGGCGCCGTCGAAATCCGGATTGGCGCGCGAGGGCGCCTTCTTGAACATGGTCTCGATGTACAACACGTTCTCGCGGATGGCGCGCTGCTTGAGTTCCTGCAGTCCGGCGCCGAAATTGGTGTTGGAGACCGCGTCGAAGTACAGGAAGGTCTGGAAGAACTGGCGATCCGGCGGGCTTTGCAGGGCGCCGTGGTTGTGGAAGTCCTTGCTGGACCAGCGCTGCAGCAGTTCGCGGTAGGTGGCGTCGTCGGCGCGCACCTCGGCGCCGGACAGGCAGGTGCGCACCGGTTTGGCGCGCTCGATGGCCAGTTTCGCCGCGTCGCTGACGATGGCGTAGCTGGTCTTGTCGACGCAGAAGCCTTCCTTGTCGAGGAAGTCCAGGTAGGTCTCGGCGTAGAGCGCGCCCGAATAATGGTGATGCAGGTCGCCGCCCTTGGGCATCTGGGTAAAGAACATGGTCAGCTCGGCCAGCTTGGGGTCCGTGCCGATCAGGCTGGCGTAGTAGCGCGCGGTGACGGCTTCGTTGACATTAACGGTCGGCTTGGCGGGCCCCTTGGCGTGGACGGCGCCGGCCACGGCCAGCGCCAGCAGGATGCTGGAGAATCGTCTCATGCGGTACTCGCTTATCGTTATGGGCGGGTTGTGGGCGTGTGGTTTTGCTTCAGCCAGGCCGGCGTTCATGCACGCGGCGGCCGGCCGCGAACGTGGCCGCCACCGCGCGATCGTCGCCCAGCAGGGCCAGCGCGAACAGCAGCTCTTCCAGGCTGTCGCAGCGCGCCGTGCGCCGCGCCAGCAGCGGCGTGGCCTGCGGGTCGAGCACGATGAAGTCGGCCTCCGCGCCGGGCGCCAGGCTGCCGATCACGCCCTCCAGGCCCATCGCGCGGGCCCCGCCCGCGGTCGCCAGGTAGAACATGCGCGCGGCCGGCAGGTAGCTGCAGCGGGCCCGCGCTACTTTATAGGCTTCATTCATGGTTTGCAACATCGAGAAGGACGTGCCGCCGCCCACGTCGGTGGCCAGCGACAGCGCCACCCGCGCCGCATCGGCCTTCTCGAAATCGAACAGGCCGCTGCCCAGAAACAGGTTGGAGGTGGGGCAGATCGAAGCGGCCGCCCCGCTCTCGGCCATGCGGGCGAAGTCGGTCTCGTCCAGCCAGATGCAGTGCGCATACATGGCGCGCGGACGCATCAGGCCATACGAATCGTAGACGTCCAGGTAGCTGCGCGCCTTCGGCCACAGCGACTTGACCCAGCCGCATTCGTCCTCGTTTTCCGACACGTGGGTCTGGATGAAGGTGTCCGGGTAGCGCGCCGCCAGCTCGCCCGCCAGCGCCAGCTGCTGCGGCGTGGAGGTGGGCGCGAAGCGCGGCGTGATGGCGTACAGCGAACGCCCGTTGCCGTGCCACTTGCGGATCAGTTCCTCGCTGTCGCGCACGCCCCCTTCGGCGCTGTCGCTCAAGAAGTCCGGGCAGTGGCGGTCCATCAGCACCTTGCCGGCCACCATGCGCAGGCCGCGCGCATCGCTGGCCTCAAAAAACGCGTCCACCGACTGCTTGTGCACGGTGCAGTAGACCATCGCGGTGGTGGTCCCGCAGCGCAGCAGTTCATCGAGGAAGAATTCGGCCACTTCGCTCGCGTGCTGGGCGTCCTCGAAGCGCCGTTCGGCCGGGAAGGTGTAAGTCTCCAGCCAGGGCAACAGGCCGGGCGCCGGCGAGGCGATCATGTCCGTTTGCGGGTAGTGCACGTGGGTGTCGATGAAGCCCGGCGTGATCAGCTTGCCCCGATAGTCGTGCAACTCGGCGTCCGGCGGCAGCGTACGCGCCAGCTGGGCGTAGTCGCCGCTGGCCGTCACCTTGCCGTTCTCGACCACCAGGAGGCCATCTTCATGCGAAATGAGCGCCCGGTCGTCGAACGCCGGGTCGGCGCGAAAGTGCAGCAGGTGGCCGCGGTAGCAGGTGGTGGGCATCATTTTCCTTGTGATGGGCCGGCGTCCCACGCCATCAGCAGCTGGGCGGCCACACTGGCCGCGATCACGGCCGGCGCCTTGCCGCCAATGCCGGGCAGGCCGATCGGGCAGACCATGGGCGCCGCGTCCAAGCCGCGCTCGCGCAGGCGGTGTTCGAACTGGCGCCGCTTCGTATGCGATCCGATCATGCCGAACCAGCGTACCTCATCCCGGCCCAGGATGGCTGCGGCGAGGCGCAAGTCGAGCGTGTGGCTGTGGGTCATGACCAGGTAGCTGGCCTGCGCCGGCGCGGATGCGACCAGCGCTTCGGGCGTGTCGGTGGCTTCCGCGCTCACGTTGGCCGGCAGCGCAACATCCAGCAGGTCGTCGCGTTCGTCGATCCACGTCACCGTGCAGGGCAGATCGGCCAGCGCCTTGACCAGCGCCGTGCCCACGTGGCCGGCCCCGAACAGCAGCAAGTGGCCGAGCGGCGCAGGTGGCGGTGGTGGCGCCTCCGCCAAACTGAAGTGCAGGTGCACGACGCCGCCGCAGCACTGGCCCAGGCTGGGCCCTAACGCAAAGCGTTCGGCGTGGCGGGCAGTCCCGCGCGCCAGCATGGTGCGGGCGATGTCGATGGCGCGCAGTTCAAGGTGTCCACCGCCGATGGTGCCCTTGGCGCCCTCGCGCGTCACGAACATCCACGTGCCCTGTTCGCGCGGCGTCGAGCCCTGCGTTTCCGCGACGGTGACCAGCACACCGTCCATCACGCCGCTCCGGCCTGTACCGCCGCGATGGCGTCCAGGATCGCTTCGGTGGTGGCCGGCGCGCGCAGCGGCGGCTGAACCCGATGCGCGCCCACGCTGGAAATCGCGTCCCGGATCGCGAAGAACACCGAGAACGAAAGCAGCAGCGGCGGCTCGCCCACGGCTTTCGAGCGGTGGATGCTGTCCTCCACGTTGGCGTTGTCGAACAGCGCCACGCGAAAGTCGCGCGGGCAGTCCGACACGGCCGGGATCTTGTAGGTGGACGGCGCGTGCGTCATCAGCTTGCCGGCCTCGTTCCACCACAATTCTTCGGTCGTCAGCCAGCCCATGCCCTGGATGAAGCCTCCCTCCACCTGGCCCAGGTCGATGGCCGGATTGAGCGAGCGGCCGGCGTCGTACAGGGCGTCCACGCGCAGCACCTTCGATTCACCGGTCAGCGTATCGACGGCCACTTCCGACACTGCCGCGCCGTAGGCGAAATACGAAAACGGGTTGCCCGTGATAGTGGCCGGGTCCCAATGCAAGCCCGGGGTGGCATAGAAGCCGCTGGAAAACAGCTGCACGCGCGCCAGGTAGGCCTGCTGGACGAGGATGGGGAACGGCACCGCTTCGCCGGCCACGTGCACGTGGCCGGCGGCAAAGCGCACATCCTCGGCCGTGCCGCCATACCGGGCGGCGGCGAAGTCCGCCAGACGCGCGCGGATCTGGCGGGCCGCGTCCTGGGCTGCCTTGCCGTTCAGGTCCGCCCCGGTGGAGGCGGCCGTGGCGGAGGTGTTGGCCACCTTGCCGGTATCGGTGGCGGTGATGCGCACCTGCTCGAGATCCACGCCCAGTTCATGCGCCACCACCTGCATCACCTTGGTGTTGACACCCT